>NZ_JBEOXS010000041.1:0-63047 GCF_040296705.1 Streptomyces sp. NPDC002055 | reverse complement strand
GTTCCGGGAAGCTGCCGTGTATTTGTGGGCCCCCAGGGCCCGTAAATATACGTTCCCGGAACCCCCACCCCGGAGGCCCCGGCCCCGTACCCACGACTCACCCGCACCCGCACCGCCCCGGCCCCGGCCCCGGCACACGTCAACGCTCCCGCATCCCCGTCAGGCCCGGCCCCGGCCGGCGCGGCACCCCGGCGAGGCCACGCCGCCGATCCGCACCGGGTCCCGGCCACGCCGGAACCCCGCGCCGCTCCGGCCCCGCCGGACCCCCCGGTCCGGCCCGCCGCAACGCCGCAGCACCTGAACCCCGTCCCGCGGAGCGACAACCGCTACGCCCAGAGCTGGCCGTGCAGGTTCTCCACCGCCGCTTCCGTGGACTCGGCCGTGTAGACGCCGGTCGAGAGGTACTTCCAGCCGCCGTCGGCGACCACGAAGACGATGTCCGCCGGCTCGCCCGCCTTGACCGCCTTGCGGCCGACGCCGATCGCCGCGTGCAGGGCCGCGCCCGTGGAGACGCCCGCGAAGATGCCTTCCTGCTGGAGCAGTTCGCGGGTGCGCCGCACCGCGTCCTCGGAACCGACCGAGAAGCGCGTGGTGAGGACGGACTCGTCGTAGAGCTCCGGGACGAAGCCCTCGTCGAGGTTGCGCAGCCCGTACACCAGGTCGTCGTAGCGCGGCTCGGCGGCGACGATGCTGATGCCCGGGACCTTCTCCCGGAGGTAGCGCCCGACGCCCATCAGGGTGCCGGTGGTGCCCAGGCCCGCGACGAAGTGGGTGACCGACGGCAGGTCCGCGTAGATCTCCGGGCCGGTGGTCGCGTAGTGGGCGCCCGCGTTGTCCGGGTTGCCGTACTGGTAGAGCATCACCCAGTCCGGGTGCTCGGCAGAGAGCTCCTTGGCGACCCGGACGGCCGTGTTGGAGCCGCCCGCCGCCGGTGAGGGGACGATCTCCGCGCCCCACATGGCGAGCAGCTCGCGGCGCTCGGACGAGGTGTTCTCGGGCATCACGCACACGATGCGGTAGCCCTTGAGCTTGGCGGCCATGGCGAGCGAGATGCCGGTGTTGCCGGAGGTGGGCTCGAGGATGGTGCAGCCGGGGGTCAACCGGCCGTCCTTCTCGGCCTGTTCGATCATGTGGAGGGCCGGCCGGTCCTTGACGGAGCCGGTCGGGTTGCGGTCCTCCAGTTTGGCCCAGATCCGGACGTCCGGGGACGGGGACAGCCGCGGCAGACGGACGAGCGGCGTGTTGCCGACCGCTGCCAGCGGGGAGTCGTACCGCATCAGCGCATGCCGCCCGCGACCGCCGGGAGGACGGTGACGCTGTCGCCGTCGGACAGCGTGGTGGAGATGCCGTCGAGGAAGCGGACGTCCTCGTCGTTGAGGTAGACGTTCACGAAGCGGCGCAGCTCGCCGCCGTCGACCAGACGCTCGCGGATGCCGGCGTGCCGCGACTCGAGGTCGGCGAAGAGCTCCTCGAGCGTGGCGCCGCTGGCCTCGACCACCTTCTGGCCGTCGGTGTAGCTGCGAAGGATGGTCGGGATGCGGACCTCGATGGCCATGAGTGGGCTCCTGTCGGAATGAAGCGGAGGGCGCGCGGCGTCCTTCGCCGGCGGCAGAGAGTGCTGAGGGCCGGCAGCACGGCCTGACGGGTCAGGCCGGGCGGCGGGCGGCGGTGTGCGGACACATCGCACTGGCGAGGCGGCACAGGTCGACGTGCAGCCGCGCCACGAGCAGCGTGCCCGGCGTCTTCTCGCTCACGTCGTGGACAACCATGGGGTCATCGTATCGATTCCCCGTCCGAGCTCCGAGATCCGATCCCAGGATCCGGACGTCGCTTTGGACACGTCCGGTGGGACCGGCCGGGGCTCAGTATGCCGTGACGATCTTCACGTCCTCTTCCGTGACCTCGCCCTCGACGATGCGGAAGGAGCGGAACTGCACGGGCCCCTCCTCGGCGCCGCTCTCGGCGGTGGAGACGAGCACGTAGTGGGCGCCGGGCTCGCCCGCGTACGAGATGTCCGTGCGGGACGGGTACGCCTCGGTGGCGGTGTGCGAGTGGTAGATCACCACCGGCTCCTCGTCCCGGTCGTCCATCTCCCGGTAGAGCGCGAGCAGGTCGGTCGAGTCGAACTCGTAGAACGTGGGCGACCGGGCCGCGTTGAGCATGGGGACGAAGCGCTCGGGACGGTCGGACCCCTGCGGACCGGCGATCACACCGCACGCCTCGTCGGGGTGGTCGGCGCGGGCGTGCGCCACGATCCGGTCGTGGAGGTCCTGGGTGATGGTGAGCATGGCACGAGGATAAGCAGACGGCCCCCGGAGGAGATCCGGGGGCCGTCTGCTGAGACGCGTGCTACTTGGTGCTGTCCACCAGCGGGCGGTCGGCCTGGCCGCCCGGGCCGGGCAGGGTGCCGCGGCTGCGGAGGACCAGCCAGCCGATGCCGAGGACGACGGCCCAGCCGGCGCCGACGTACAGGGAGACGCGGGCCTCGCTGTCGTAGGCGATCAGACCGGTGACGAAGACCAGGAACAGCAGGGCGACCCAGCTGAACGCGGCACCGCCGGGAGCCGGGAAGGAGGACGCCGAGAGGCGGCCGGCCTTCACCGCGCGCCGGTACAGGATGTGGCTGACGAGGATCATCATCCAGGTCCAGATGCCCGCCGCGGTGGCCACCGAGGTGACGTAGGCGAAGGCCTTCTCCGGGACGACGTAGTTGAGGACGACGCCGATGCCCATGAGGGCGACGGAGAGGGCGATGCCGACGGCCGGGGTCTTGCGGGCGTTGAGCTTGCCGAAGACCTGCGGGGCCTCGTGGTTGGCGGCGAGGTCGCGCAGCATCCGGCCGGTGGAGTACATGCCGGAGTTGCAGGACGACAGGGCCGCGGTCAGCACGACGAAGTTCACGATGCCCGCGGCGAGCGGAATGCCGATCTCGCTGAACGCGTGCACGAAGGGGCTCTCACCGGCGGAGAACTCGGTCCACTTCACGACGGAGAGGATGACGGTGAGGGCACCGACGTAGAAGACGATGATGCGCCAGGGCAGGGTGTTGATCGCCTTGGGCAGGGTCTTCTCCGGGTTCTCGCTCTCCCCGGCGGTGACGCCCACGAGCTCGACGGCCAGGTAGGCGAACATCACGCCCTGGAGGGTCATCAGGCTGGAGCCGATGCCGTTCGGGAAGATGCCGTGGTGCGACCAGAGGTTGCTGACCGAGGCGGTGTCACCGACCTGCGAGAAGCCGAGGGTGAGCACGCCGAGACCGATCACGATCATGCCGATGATCGCGGTGACCTTGACCATCGAGAACCAGAACTCGACCTCGCCGAAGAGCTTGACCGAGATCAGGTTGACGCCGAACAGCACCACGAGGAAGACCAGGGCGCTGACCCATTGCGGGATCTGCGGGAACCAGAAGTGGATATAGATGGCGGCGGCCGTGAGCTCGGCCATACCGGTCACGACCCACATCAGCCAGTAGGTCCAGCCGGTCACATAACCGAAGAACGGGCCCAGGAACTCGCGGGCGTACTCCGCGAAGCTGCCGGACACCGGCCGGTAGAGGAGCAGCTCACCGAGTGCTCGCATGATGAAGAAGATGATGACGCCCGCCAGGGCGTACATGAGGATGATGCTGGGTCCGGCCTTGGCGATGTTCGCCCCGGCACCCATGAAGAGGCCGACGCCGATGGCGCCACCAATGGCGATCATCTGGACCTGGCGACTGCCCAGTCCGCGCTCGTAGCCCTCTTCGGAAGCTCCGTTGCCCGCGGTGCCCGCCTCAGCGGTACGGCTCGCGACCTGCTCAGAGGTCATGGATGGTGCGCCTTTCTCCATACCGATCCGGTCTGTCCGGATCGGGGTTCCGATCCCCCCGGATGGAGTCCTGCTACCGACGGTCGGCCGGCTGCGCCCCCGTCTCGCCATGGGTGGCGGCGTAGACGGCAGGTCGTGAAGATTTATCACGCCGATAACACTGAACCGGCCGGTCAGATGTGGCGCACACCACAAGAAAAAGGGGACAAACACGCACCGGATGGCCGAAAATCGATGGCCCTGGTGATGGGATCGTTATGCGGAATTGAGTGTCTACTGAGCGAACTCGCCGCGACACACCGCAAACGATCAGCGGAAACGGTCAGGGCAGCAGGGTTTCGACGAGCGACTCCTGGAGCCCGCCGAGCCAGAGATAGGCCATGACCATCGGCTTGCGCGGATCGGAGTCCGGCAGCCGGTAGAACTCCTCGCCGTCGTCGTCCGAGACCTCCAGCCGGGCACCGATGGCCAGCCGCAGGTCGTTGAGGGCGCCCAGCCACTGCCGGGACTCGTCCGGGCCGAGCTCGAGCACCGCGCCGCCGTCACCCGCCATGGTGAGGGTGTCGAGGGAACGGACGACGGCCAGGGCGTCGTCCCGCTTGCGGGCCCGCAGGTCGTTCTCCGTGTAGCGGCGGAACTCCGCGGAGAGGTCGCGCGCCTCGTCGTCGTCCGGCTTCACGTCCGGGCCGCCGTAGGCGTCCGGGAAGAGCCGGGCCAGCGCCGGGTCCTTCGGCGGTTCACTGGGCCCCTCGGCGAACAGCGAGGCGAGCGGATCCTCGCCCTCGATCGGCTCGTCACCGGGACCGACCAGCTCCAGCAGCTGGACGGCGAGGCTGCGCAGGATGGAGACCTCGACCTCGTCGAGCGCCACGGCCGCGCCCCCGCCGGGTACGGCTTCGAAGAGTCCGGACATCAGCGGTCCTGCTGGAGAGTCGCCCACAGGCCGTAGCCGTGCATGGCCTGCACGTCGCGTTCCATCTCCTCGCGGGTGCCGCTGGAGACGATCGCCCGTCCCTTGTGGTGCACGTCGAGCATCAGCTTGTGCGCCTTGTCCTTGGAGTAGCCGAAGTACGTCTGGAAGACATACGTCACGTAGCTCATGAGGTTGACCGGGTCGTTGTGCACGAGCGTCACCCACGGGACATCGGGTTCGGGCACCACGTCGGGTGCCTCGCTGGACTCGGGACGCTCGATCTCGACGGGTGCGACGCTCACGCGTCCATGCTGCCACCAGGGGTGGGGCATCGCATAAACCGGCCGCCGGGCGGCCCCCGTTCCCCAGAAATCGTCAGAGTGACGAGTATGGGGGGTAGCATCCCAGCCATGAACACAGCGGACCTGGGGCTGCCGGTGGCCGTGCCGTCGACTGCGCTCTTCACCGATCAGTACGAACTGACGATGCTGCAAGCAGCGCTGAGAGCGGGCACCGCCGACCGCCGCTCCGTCTTCGAGGTCTTCACCCGCCGGCTGCCCGAGGGGCGGCGCTACGGGGTCGTGGCGGGCACCGGCCGCGTACTGGACGCCGTCGAGAACTTCCGTTTCGACCCCGACGTGCTGGACTTCCTCCGCAGCCGCGGCGTGGTCGACGAGCCGACGCTGGAGTGGCTGGCCGACTTCCGCTTCCGCGGCGACATCCAGGGCTACCCGGAGGGCGAGGTCTACTTCCCCGGGTCGCCGCTGCTGCGGGTGGAGGGCACCTTCGCCGAGGCCGTGCTGCTGGAGACGGTGATCCTCTCGATCCTCAACCACGACTCGGCGGTGGCCGCCGCGGCCTCCCGGATGTCGCTGGCCGCCGGGGTCCGGCAGCTGATCGAGATGGGCGCCCGGCGCACCCACGAGCTGGCCGCGGTCGCCGCCAGCCGCGCCGCGTACATCGGCGGCTTCCACTCCACCTCCGACCTCGCGGCCGGCTTCCGCTACGGCATCCCGACGGTGGGCACCAGCGCCCACGCCTTCACGCTGCTGCACGACAGCGAGCGGGACGCGTTCACCGCCCAGATCGACTCGCTCGGGCGGGGCACGACGCTGCTGGTGGACACCTACGACGTGGCCGAGGCCGTACGGACCGCCGTGGAGCTGGCCGGGCCGGAGCTGGGCGCCGTCCGGATCGACTCGGGCGACCTGCTGCTGGTGGCGCACCGGGTACGTCAGCAGCTGGACGCCCTCGGCGCCCGGGACACCAAGATCGTGGTCACCAGCGACCTGGACGAGTACGCGATCGCCTCGCTCGCCGCCGCCCCGGTGGACGCCTACGGCGTCGGCACCCAGCTGGTCACCGGCAGCGGCCACCCGACCTGCTCCATGGTCTACAAGCTGGTCGCCCGCGCCGAGTCCGCCGACCCGGCGGCCCCGCTGGTCCCGGTCGCCAAGAAGTCGCTGGGCGGGAAGACGTCGGTCGGCGGCCGCAAGTGGGCCGCCCGCCGGGTGGACGCGGACGGCGTGGCGATGGCCGAGGTGCTGGGCACCGGTGAGGTCCCCCCGGAGCTGGCCGGGAACGAGCTGCTGGTGGAGCTGGTCCGGGGCGGCGAGGTGCTCTCCCGCGAGCCACTGGACACGGTCCGCGACCGGCACGCCCGGGTCCGGGAGACCCTGCCGCTGTCGGCCCGGCAGCTGTCCCGGGGCGAGCCGGTGCTCCCCACGGAGTACGTCTAGATCCGCCGGCATCCCGCGCCCGGGGCCGTTACGGGGCCCGGGCCGGTTCACCGCTCCGGTCCGGGCCCACGGAGGGCCCCGGGCCGGGTCCGGTCCCCGCGCGGCGCCCGCGGGGACCGGACGGCACGGATCCGGGAGGTCCCGGGACGCGCGCCGCTGTCAGGGACACCCCACGAGGGTGTCCGGGCCCCCTCCCGCGGGGGCGTCCGAATCCCTACGCTCGGAAAGGCCGGGACAGGCCGGTCGACCGTGCGGTGGTCCGGGCGCCGGTCCCGGAACGGGGCCCGGTCCGCCCCGCCGCTCACCAGCCGAAGGGCACGCCATGCACCGGGCACTCATCGTCGTCGATGTGCAGAACGACTTCTGCGAGGGCGGCAGCCTCGCGGTCGCCGGGGGCGCCGACGTCGCCGCCGCGATCACCGACGTGATCGGAGCGTCGACCGCCGGTTACCGCCATGTCGTCGCGTCCCGCGACTTCCACATCGATCCGGGCGGTCACTTCTCCGAGCAGCCCGAC
Source organism: Streptomyces sp. NPDC002055 (assembly GCF_040296705.1). Lineage (NCBI taxonomy): Bacteria > Bacillati > Actinomycetota > Actinomycetes > Kitasatosporales > Streptomycetaceae > Streptomyces > Streptomyces sp. NPDC002055. Next base: position 56,068 of record NZ_JBEOXS010000041.1, on the reverse strand, counting down.
TTCGAGCACTCCTGGCCCCCGCACTGCGTGGCGGGCACGGAGGGCAGCGCGTTCCACCCGAACTTCGCCCCGGCCGTCGCCTCGGGCGCGATCGCCGCGATCTTCGACAAGGGCGCGTACGCCTCGGCGTACAGCGGGTTCGAGGGCGTCGACGAGGACGGGACGACGCTGGCCGACTGGCTGCGGGCCCGGCACGTCAGCGAGGTCGACGTGGTCGGCATCGCGACCGACCACTGCGTCCGGGCCACCGCGCTGGACGCGGTCCGCGAGGGCTTCGCCACGGGGGTGCTGCTCGATCTGACCGCCGGGGTGGCCCGGCACACCACCGAGCGGGCGCTGCGGGAGTTCCGCGCGGCGGGGGTGGAGCTCACGGGGCGGCCGGTGGTCTGACGCCCGCGGGGATCCGGGCCCACCGGGCACCGGACGCGCGGGCACCGGACGCGCGGGGCCGGATTCGGGGGCCTGGCCCCGCGGCGACCGGCCCGGATGCCCCGAGCCCGGACGCACCACTGCCCGGACGCGTGGGCCCCGGACGCGTGGGCCCCGGACGCACCGGCGCACCGGCGTCCGGGACCGGACGCCCAGGTCCCGGATGCCCCGGAACCCGGATCTGTGCCCCGGGGGCCTGAGACGCCGGGCCCTGCCGGGCCGGGGCCCGGTGCCGGCTAGAGCACCAGCGGCGCGGGCATCGCCGGGAAGGCCGGCAGGCTCCGCCCCTCCGGCGCCCGCGGCTCCGGCGCCGCGGGCTGGGCCGGCGGGCGGAGCAGGGTGCGGATCGGGTGCCAGGACTCCGTGTCGTCGTGCGGCGCGGCCCGCCAGACGAGCCCGTCCGGGTGGTGCAGGACGGCCGTGACCTCGTCCGGCGTGGGCGGCGCGATGTTCCCCCGCAGGTAGACCGAGCGCAGTCCGAGATTGCGCAGGCGGGTCAGGGCCCGCGCCCGGTTCGCGGCGTGCACGAGCACCCGGACCCGTACGGCCTCGCCACAGGCGCCCTCGCCCAGCGGGCGGGGCAGCGACAGCGCGACGACCACGCTGCCGCCCGGAAGCTTGATGAATCCTCCATCTGCCATGCGTTCGGAATCTCCCCCGTGAGTGGTCATGCGTGACGGTCGTGTCAATAAGAAGTTTGCCAGAGCATCTAAACGCGGATCGGCCGCCGCCCGCTAGAGGGCGACGGCCGATACCGTTCTGACCTGCGACGATAACGAGCTACCGGGTCGAGGGCCCGACCTTCACCGTCATCGTCGACCCGTCGCGGGCCTCCTTGACGATCTTGATCCGGGTGTTGGTGTCAGGAACGACCACACCCGCGGTCGGGTTCGAGCGGTACCAGTAGGTCCCCTTGTGATCGTCGAAGACGGAGACGCCCTTCTTCGACTTGATCTTGGTGGCCTTGCCGTCCTTGTGGATCGTGAACCCGTCCGAGGCGTACCGGCTGAAGGGCGAGTCGTACGCCTGGACGCGGTTGCGCAGCAGCGTCCCGTCGGCCCACTTCTCCGGCTTGGCGTGGGAGTCGACCGGCAGGATCAGGCCCTTGCCCGGGTGGACGCTGACGTTGTTGTCCGCCTGCGAGGTGTCCCAGAGCGAGACCAGCAGGCCGTTCTGGTACGGGTAGTGCTCCACCCAGTTCGGACGGGCGGTGGCCCAGCCGAAGTTGTACGGACCGACCTTGAGGGTCTTGTCGTACGACACGTACTGGCGGTTCTCCGCGAGGTAGTACTGCGGGTACTTCTTGGTGAAGGTCTCGCCGATGCGCGAGAAGCCCTTCACGGTCCAGCCGTTGTCGTCGGCCTCGGCGCCGTCGGTGAACAGCGGGGAGCCGTCCGCCACCACGCTGATCTCGTCGGCCGCGAAGCCCTTCTGCGCCGCGCCGCCGTCGGTCTGGTAGCGGAAGCGGAGGTTGATCTTCTTGCCCGCGTAGGCGTCCAGCGGGTAGACGACGTCCTGGTAGGCGCCGGAGACCCCGGTCAGCGCCGGCTTGTCACCGCCGTCGCGCGGAATGGCCTTGCCGTCCGCCGTGCCGTCCACCGGCGTCCAGTTGGCGCCGCCGTCGGTCGACACCTCGGCGTAGAGGTAGTCGTAGTTCTCCTCGATGTCCCACCAGCCCTTGAGGTTCAGGGCGGCCTTGGACTTGCCCGTCAGGTCGACGGAGCGGGTGAGGGTGTTCTTGAGGTCGTTGCCCATGTCGCTCCACCACTGCTTGGCGCCCTCGGTGGGCTTCGCCACGGTGGTGGTCTCGGACTTGGACGGCAGGTTGACGACGAGCGCCCGCTTGTTGCGGGTGTTGTACTCCGCGACCCCCAGCTTGTGGGTGGACTTCTTCGCCGCCTTGGCCTTGCCGTAGTTCAGCCAGCCCAGCTGCAGCTTGTCCCAGGCGCTCATGTCGCCCGGGAGGTCGCCGATCTCCTTCTTGCCGGTGCCCAGCCAGGAGCCCGAGGACATCAGGGACCAGAAACCGACGGACGACTCGCCCTTGCCCGTGGTGTCGTAGAGGTCCGGCAGGCCCAGGTCGTGGCCGTACTCGTGGGCGTAGACCCCGAGGCCGCCGTTCTCCGGCTGCATCGTGTAGTCGCCGACCCAGATACCCGTGTCGCCGATCTGGGTGCCACCGGACTTGTTGGCCGAGGGGCCGGTCTTGCCCGCGTCCGTGCCGTACGCGTACCAGCGGTGCGCCCACAGCGCGGTCTCGCCCTGGACACCGCCGCCCGCCGACTCGTCCTCGCCCGCGTGCACGAGCTGGAAGTGGTCGATGTAGCCGTCGGGCTCGTTGAAGTTGCCGTCACCGTCGAAGTCGTAACGGTCCCACTTGTCGTACTTGGCGAGCTGCGCCTTGATCTGGGCGGGGGTCCGCCCGGCGGCCTTCTGGTCGGCGGCCCACTGGTTGACGCCGTCACGCACCGCGTCCCAGACGTTGGGGCAGTTGGTGTCGCCGCAGTAGTTCGAGCCGTACCGGCCCTCGTTGTACTTGACCTTCACCCAGTCGGAGACCTCGCCGTCGACCGAGTACCGGCCGGAGGAGGCCTTCTCGTAGTACTTCTTCAGGGACTGCTTCTTCTTCGCCTTGGAGAAGTAGAGGTCCTGGAAGTGCTTGCGGTCGTAGTCCTTGCGCCAGGCGGTGCTGTTGTCGTCGGAGCGGTCCGGCTTCGCGATCTTGTTGTGCTTCGGGCCGGGCGTGCCGCCGTACTTCTTGACGGCCGGCTTCGGGCCGTCCGCGCCGTCCGGGTCGTACATCGTGGTGTTGTCGACCTTGTTGCCGAACTCCACGAGGATCGTGAAGATCTTGTCGGTCCGCTCCCGGCCCAGCTCGACGTACTTGTTCTTGTCGAGCTTGACGACCTGCGAGGAACCGCGCTTCTCGGCCCGCGCGTCTCCGGCGAGGACCTGCTTGAGCGCTTCCTCGCGCTGAGCCTTCTGCTTCTCGCTGAACGGGCCTTCCAGGTCGTGGTCGACCTGCCCCCTCGCCGAGGCCGGGTCAAGGCGCTCGACTCCGCCGGTCGGCCGGTCGTCGGCCTGCGCGGCGCCCGCTGACAGAGCTGCTGCTCCGAGCGCGGCGACCGCGGTTGCCAGGGCGGCGGATCTGATGGTCCTCCGGTGGCTGCTCACGTGGCGCTGTCCTCCCCGGGTGTTCCCCCAAAAAAGCTTCTTCTGGGGGGCATTGGACCGGAGTGACGACAGAAAAGACAGATCTTGACTTGGACACGCCATGCGCCTAGGTTGAACGGTTCTCACCTTCCGGACATCGGACGCATGTCCGCCGGGTGAATGCCGCAACGCCCGGACACCCGGCCCCACCTCGGGCAACGCGGTTCCGGCAGGCGGAAGGAACAGGCGCGTCCGTCTCGCCTGTTGAAATACGGAATGACTCCGTGCGCCCCCTGTGCACCGGCACCGTGTGTAAGGTCACGCTTAGTACCGGATCCGCTCGGGCAGACAGCAACTGGAGTCACAGGACGGCGCGAGCTCGGCGTCCTCCCCGGGCCCGGCGGTCCGGGCCGGTGACTCCGCCAACCCCGACACTGTCCCGAGGACGGAACTCCGCGATGCCGCGTCCGACTCTCGCCCAGCTCGCCTACGGTTCGGCCACCGTCGTCTTCGCGACCCTGGCCATGCTGATGCTCTTCCGGACCGGTTCGGCCCTGGGGGTGACCCTCGTCGCCGTCGCGGGCCTGGCCCTCGGCCTGCTGGTGGCCACGACCGTCGCGGCGCCCCGCCGCTCCGCCCGGCCCGTGGCGCAGCCGCCCGCCGGCCACGCCGTGGGCTCCGCCCCGGCCACCACGCACCGGGCCCGGGTCCCCCGGCCGCGGCACCACCCGAAGGTGGGCTCCCGGCTGGAGGGCCACTCGGTCCGCCGCTGAGGGCGGGGGGCGGGCTCGGGCTCGGGCTCGGGCTCGGGCTCGGGTGATACGAGTCCGCTTCCGGGGCCGGGCGCGGCGGTAACAGGGCCCGGGTGACGCTCACTTCCCGGCTGGGCGCGGCGGAAACAGGGCCCGGCGACGCTCACTTCCGGGGCCAGGCGCGGCCGGAACAGCGGCCCGGGTGCGGGCCCGCTTCCCGGCCGGGGCTCAGGTGACCGCCACCACCACGGTCTTGGCCGCCTTGTCGTGCAGACACTGCTGGTACGGCTTGTCCCAGGTGCAGTTCAGCACGTTGATCAGCCAGAAGATGAAGCCGCAGCAGGGCACGAACTCGGGCAGCGTGTAGACGGCGGCGCGGATCCAGCCGACCGATCCGGCCGGGATCCCGCCGTTCTCCAGCAGGGCGACCCGGATGTTCATGAGCTTCTTGCCCACGGTCTGGCCGGAGTTGCTCAGCATCAGCCCCTCGTAGATGAAGTACACCAGCATGACCGTGCCCTGGACGGTGGCCGATCGGCCGGTGTCGTCGGGGTCCGTGGGGTCGTAGCCGCCGACGATCAAGCTCATGATCACGCCGACCGGGATGGCGATGAGCAGCCCGTCGATGATCCGGGCGAGCAGCCGCCTGCCGCGGTTGGCGAGCGGGGGCATTCCGGCGAGCGGATCGGTGCCGGAGCCCGAACCGTAGGGATCGCCGCCCTGGGGACCGCCGTACGGACCACCGCCGTAGGGGCTGCCGCCGCCCGGGGCTCCCCCGTATGGACCGCCGCCCTGGCCTCCCCCGTACGGGCCGCCCGTGCCGCCGGGCGGAGGGGGCGGCGGGGTGCCGCCGCCCCACGGACCGCCGGCGCCTCCCGCGGGCGGGGGCTGCGGCCCCTTCCGGAACGGGTCGTCGTCCGGCGGCTCGCCGGACCCGGGCGACGGCTGATCGCTGCTCATGGCCCCCAGTCGACCCCGGCCACGCGGGCTCCGCAGCCCGGAACGAGCCATTCGGGGGAACGGTCGGGGACAAGACGACGACCACGACAAGGTGCGCGCCGGGTTCACCAGGATCCGAGTCGTTCCTACGGCGTGCGCTGAACCAGGCCGGCAGTGAACTCACGCCACCTCGGCGACCGGTTCCCACTGTTGAAGTGGCACAGCGTCCGGCATTGGAGCGCTGCGGGGCCGCCCGGCGTGCCGAGTGCCCGTCCGCTGAAGCAGCAGTTCCGAACGCGCGGACCATGGTGTCGAAGTTCTTCAGCTCGCCGACCGGCTTGCGGTGGATCCGCTCGCTTTCGGCGTTGGCGAACACGAGCGGTTCAGTCCTGTCCGCCCGTTCCGGCCACGAACGTGCGGGCCGCCTTGTCGTGCCAGCACTGCCGCCACGGGCGGTCGACGAGACACCAGAGCACATTGACGATCCCGACGGCCAGGACGCCGAGCAGGCCGTAGAGCAGCCAGCGGCGCAGAGCGCCGCCGAAGGACGGGGAGTCGTGGGTCTCGATGTCCAGCACCTGCACCCCGCAGAGCCGCTTGCCCACGGTGCGGCCCCACTTGGCCACCGGCAGCGCCTCGTAGAGCACCCCCGCGACGAGCAGCACGCCCAGGACCGCGCCGAAGTACCCGGCCGTGGTGCCGTCGACCAGCCAGACGGTCACCGTCTCGCCGGTCAGCCGGGCCTTCTCCAGCTTGTCGTCGATGTGGCCGAGGGCGAGGGAGATCAGCGGAACGGCGGCGGCGGCCACCACACCGCCGAGCAGGACGGTGTCGATCAGCCGGGCCGCGAACCGGCGGCCGAGCGCGGCCGGACGGGCCGACGCCTGGGCCTGGGCGGCCCGGAGGAACGGGTCGTCGACCGGCGGCCGCCACGGGATGACCCCCTCGGCACCGCCCTGGCCCGCACCACCGTGGCCCGCACCGCCCTGGCCCGGGAGGCCCTGGCTCGGAATGCCCTGCCCCTGCGCCGCGCCCGCGGCGGCCTGGTCCGGGGTGGCGAGCCGGTGCACCTGCTGCGCCCAGGACGGCTGCCCCCCGCCGGGGCCCTGGGTGACCGGCGACTGCGGGGCGGCCGGGCCGGGACCCGGCGCCTGCTGCTGCGCGGGGACGGACGGCTGATGCGGCGTCGGAGCGGAGGGCGTGGCCGCCGGGGTCTGCTGCGGGGGCACGGACTGGGCCGAGGCGGCCCGGTCCGGCTGGGCGGACGGGGCCTGGCCGATGGGCGACGCGGCCTCCTTGACCGGCTGGGGCGGGATCGCGTCGATCCGCTCCCGCGCGGCACCGGGCCGGGCGGCGCGGATGGTCAGGGTGCCGTCCTTGCGGTCCGCCCCGGACGCCGCCTCCCGCCCGCCGGCGTCGGCGCGCAGGGTCATCGTGCCGTCGTGCCGGTCCCGCCCCGCCGGTCCGGAACCGGTGCGCGCGCCCAGTTGGACGGTCGCCGACGGGCCCTGACGGTCCGTGGTCCCGGCCGCCGCTCCCCCGGCCGCTTGGGGGGACCGGTCCGACGGCTCGTTCCGGTCGGCGGAGCCGGCGCCGGCCCGGTCGTCCGCCGGCTGCTCCGGGTCCTGGGGCGGGCCGAACGCGCCGGAGACGGGCCGGCCGACGGCCTGCGCGGCGCCCCCGGCCCCCACAGCCTCGGCCCCCACACCCCCGGCAGCGGCGCCGGGGCCGTCGGCGACGGAGGGCGCCGCACCGTACGCACCGGGGGTGTCCGCGGACTCCGCGCCCCAGGAGATGCGGCGCTCCTGCTCCCCGCCGAACCCGGTCTGCCGGGAGGCGTCCGCCTGCCAGGCGGAGGCGGGTTCACCGCGGGAGCCGGCCGACGGGGACGTCCCGTCCGGGGCGCCGGAACCGGCCTCCGGCAGGGAGCCGGCGGAGGACGCCGCCAGGGCCGGGTCCTCGTCGAGGAACACCGGGCCGGACTCCTCCATCGACGTGCTCCGGTCCCCCGGGACGGTGCCCGGGGCGGCAACGGCGGGCGTGGCGGCGGCCGGTGCCCCGGGCGTCTCCTCGCCGTCCTTCGGCGCGGGGCGGCTCGTGCCCGGCACCCAGGAGGAGCCGTTCCAGTACCGGATGTAGCTGGGAATGGACGGGTCCGGGTAGTACCCGGGGCTGGGGCTGCCGTCGGCGGATCCTGAGGTTGGCGCGCTCATTGACCGTTTCCCGTCGTTCTGCTCGTCCGTGCTGTGCGGTTGGGGCAGGAGCAGTGTGCCGCACACGCGCGGTGTGGGTGTAGCGCGCTCCTCCGCTGCCCGGAGGCGCACGGGGCCGGAGCGCAGTGTCCACACATACCAGACCCGTCCGTCCGGCGCTCCAATCCCCGGTTACCGCCACGACGGCCGGGCGGAGCCGGGAGAATCCGTGGGCGTGCCCGCGGAATCACCGCCGACGCCGGGGCCCCTGCGCCGCGTGTCCGGGGGTGCGCGCTCCGCGCCGCTCACCGCCGGGGACGCACATCGGGGGAGAAGCGGGGCACGAGAACGGAGCCGGGCGGCCCGTCCGCGGCACCGCCCGGTCACCGCCGGCGTCCGCCCGGCACGTGTTCCGGCGGGTTTTCGCGAAGTCGCGTCATGAATGCCGAGGTGCGGTGTCTCACCGTGTGCGGGCCCGTCGCGAGGGCCGCCGCCCCAGGAAAGGACGACGTCATGCACACCGTGGTGGAACGAGAGTTGGAGCTCGACCTGGTCCTGTCACCCGAGCGCAGCATTCCGGTACCGGCCCGGCTGATCTACCGGACGGAGGATCCGTATGCCGTGCGCATCACCTTCCACATCGGCTCGGACTCCCCCGTGACCTGGACGTTCGCGCGGGATCTGCTGATCGAGGGGGTGTTCCGGCTGTCCGGTGAGGGCGATGTCCGGGTCTGGCCGACGAAGATCGACGGACGGAGCGTCGTCTGCATGCTGCTGTCCTCCCCCGACGGTGACGCGCTGCTGGAGGCCCCGGCCGGTGCGGTGTCGGCGTGGCTGGAACGGACCCTGCGCCTGGTGCCGCCCGCGGCGGAGGGCGAGCGGCTGGCCCTCGACGACGAGCTGGAGGCCCTGCTGGCCCCGGCGGTCCCGGAGGAGGCCCGGCTGCGGGAGTCCCGGCCCGCCGACGAGCCGCCGGAGACGCCCGCGGGGGCCTGAGCCGGGGACGGCACGGGGCCGGCTCAGGCCCGGAAGGGGATGAGGGGAGGACGGAACCGGGGGAAGCGACCGGGGGTGAGGACGGGGATCGGGGATCGGGATCGGGGGTCGGGGGTACGGCCGGAGGGTGCGGCCGTTGGGCAGAGGCGGGCCCGGATGGCGGGCCGCCGGGGGATGAGGGGGTAGTCCGGGCCGGGCGCCGGGCGGTGCGTCAGAGGCGGTGCGCCGGAAGCGGCAGTGCGTCGGAAGAGGCAGTGCGCCGGAAGAAGCGGTGCGCCGGAAGAAGCGGTGCGTCAGAAGAGCTTGCCCGGGTTGAGCAGGCCGAGCGGGTCGAAGGTGTTCTTGATGCCCCGCTGGAGCTCCAGACCGACCGGGCCGATCTCCCGGGCGAGCCACTCCTTCTTCAGCACGCCGACGCCGTGCTCGCCGGTGATCGTGCCGCCGAGTTCGAGACCGAGGGCCATGATCGCGTCGAACGACTCCCGGGCGCGCCGTGACGCGTCCGGGTCGGCGGCGTCGAAGCAGACGACGGGGTGGGTGTTGCCGTCGCCCGCGTGCGCGCAGACCCCGACCGTCAGGCCGTACCGGTCGCCGATCGCGGCGGTGCCCTCCAGCATCTCCGCGAGCCGGGACCGGGGCACACAGACGTCGTCGATCATGGTGGCGGTGCCGACCTGCTCCAGGGCGGTGAGGGCGAGACGCCGGGCCTGGAGGAGGAGTTCGGACTCGGCGGTGTCGTCGGCCGGCACCACCTCGGTGGCCCCGGCCTCCTCGCAGATCTTCCCGACCGCCGCCAGCTCGCTCGACGGATCGGGGGTGTCGAAGGCGGCGAGCAGCAGCGCCTCGGTGGTCTCCGGCAGTCCCATGTCGGCCATCGCGTTGACCGCGCGGAGCGTGGTGCGGTCCATGAGTTCGAGGAGGGACGGGCCGTGGCCTTCGGCCATGATGCGGCAGACGGCGTCGCAGGCGGCGGCCGTGCTGGGGAACTCGGCGGCGAGGGCGAGCTGCGGCGGCGGGGTGGGCTTCAGCGCGAGCACGGCCCGCACGACGATGCCGAGGCTGCCCTCGGAGCCGACGAACAGCCGCGTCAGGTCGTAGCCGGCGACGCCCTTGGCGGTGCGGCGGCCGGTGGTCAGCAGCCGCCCGTCGGCGAGGACGACCTCGAGGCCGAGGACGTACTCGGCGGTGACGCCGTACTTCACGCAGCACAGGCCGCCGGAGGCGGTGCCGATGTTGCCGCCGATGGTGCACTGTTCCCAACTGCTGGGGTCCGGCGGGTAGTAGAGGCCGTGCTCGGCGACGGCCCGGGAGAGCGCCGCGTTGACCACGCCGGGCTCGACGACCGCGGTCCGGTCGACGGGGTTGATCTCCAGGATCCGGTCCATCTTCACCAGGGAGAGCACGATGCAGCCCTCGGAGGCGTTGGCCGCGCCGGAGAGCCCGGTGCGCGCGCCCTGGGGGACGACGGGGACGCGCAGGGCGGTGGCGGTGCGCATCACGTGCTGGACCTGCTCGACACTGCGGGGCAGGACGACGACGGCGGGGACGCCCGCGTCGCAGAAGGACGCCATGTCGTTGCGGTAGGCGGCGGTGACGTCGGGGTCGGTCAGCAGCGCTTCGTCGGGGAGGCCGTCCCGGAGCAGATCCATCAGCTGGTCCATGAGGTCCAGCGTCGCATTTGCGTGCTCCGCTGGGAAGATCGACACCTCCCGGCGGCGGGCGGGATCCGGACGGGCCATGACCTCGGCCGGGGCCGGATGCGGGGAGACGTGGCGGGACGGGCCCGGCGGCCCGGCCCGCTTCCGGTGCACGTGGGGGTCGCCGCGGTGCTCCTGGGGTCCGCCGCGGCGCTCGTGAGGTCCGCCGCGGCGCTCGTGGGGCCCGTTGCGGTGCTCGTGGGGCCCGTTGCGGTGCTCCTGGAAGCGGTGGCCCCGCTTCCAGGAGCGGTCGGGGCCGGAAGCCTCAGCTCAGGCCCAGGCTCATGGGCCCGAATCACGGCCCCGGGCTCAGCGGGGCTGGGCTCAGTGGCTCCGGGCTCAGCGGCGCCGGCTCCGGTTCCGGGGCCTCCTTGTAGTAGAGGGAGTACTTCCGGCCGCCGACCGGCCCCGAGGCGTACCCCATGCACAGCCGCGGCCGGGGGGTGTGCAGCACCGCCAGGCCCTCCGGCTCGCGCGCCAGCAGCACGTCCACCGACCGGGTCCTCAGCTCCTGGATGACTCCCCCGCTGCTCAGGTCCATGCAGTACAGGCGCCCGTTGATGCCGACCTCCTCGGAGTCGGGGTCGTCGGGGTCACGGAAGGCGCCGATCACCTGGTAGGCGTAGTCGCCGTACAGCGTCATGCCCTGGAACGGGAGGCCGAGCTCGGCGCCCGGCTGGGGGAAGTCGACGATCGGGCGGTAGCTGCCGCGCCGGAAGAGGTCGAAGTCGTAGACGGCGAAGCGCACCCCGTCGTCCCGGCGGTAGCGCAGCAGCAGCCGCCGGCCGTGCAGGTCGATGGCGGCGGAGTTGCTGATGGAGCCGGGCTGCGGGCGGTGGATGGTGACCCCGGGGTCGGAGCAGTGCAGGATCGTGTTCTCGGCGTAGCGGTAGCGGCCGATGCCGCGGGCGTGCCCGGTCCCGGGGTCGGCGTCGCACTCGGTCCACAGCGCGAACCGGCCGGTCCCGAGCGGCTCGACGCCCATCGCGCTGCCGTGCCCGAAGCCCTTGAGGTACATGTGGCCCAGCACGTCGCCGTCCATGGAGAGCCGGTTGAGGCACAGGTCCCCGGACCGGGTCCGCTCGGCGTGGGTGTACGCGCGGGGCTCGCCCGGCAGCTGGACGCCGCCGCGGATCACCTGGAGGGCGTAGATGTGCCGGTTGTCCTCGTCGAAGGCGAAGGACTGGAGCACCGTCGTCTGCTGCAGCCGCTTCTCGTGGATCCAGCGGGTGGCGGCCCCGCTCAGGTCGAACGGCCGGTCGGGGGCGGCCGGTGCCCCGGCGCCGCGGACGGGCCGTCCGGTGGCGGACGGCCCGTCGAGCGGCGCGAGGCCGGTCCCGGGGGCCGCGTACGCCGGTGACGCCCCGAGCGCGGACGCCACCACCGCGCCGCCGCCGAGCCGGAGCACGGACCTGCGGGTGGGCCGAAGTGGTGATGAGTCTTCCTGTCGCATCGGAACACTGTCGGAGGTACCGGGACGCGGCCGGAACGAAGGCGGACGGCGGGGTCGCGAAGTTCATCCGTACGGGGTCCCGTTCCGCCCGGCGTCCGTGTCACGGCGGGCGGTGCCACGACGCCCGGCCGGTGCCCGCGCCCGAGGCCCGGCCGGTGCCCGCGCCCGGCGCACGGCCGGTGTCCGCGCCCGACGCACGGCGGCGCGTCGGCCCGGAGCCGGCCGCTCCGCCGCCGGTCCGGCGGCGTCCCGGGGAGCGGCGACGCACCGCGGCCCCACGGGTCAGGTTCCGTGGGGCCGCGGGGGCACCCCCCGCGCGAGCGGGGGCGTGCGGGCGGTCCAGTGAGCCGGTTCGGATCAGGCAGATCCGAAGAAGAGCCCCACTGCCGCCGGGCGGGTCACAGGTTCCCGCGCTTCTCCTGCTCCCGCTCGATCGCCTCGAACAGCGCCTTGAAGTTGCCCTTGCCGAAGCCCATGGAACCGTGCCGCTCGATCATCTCGAAGAAGACGGTGGGGCGGTCCTGAACGGGCTTGGTGAAGATCTGCAACAGGTAGCCGTCCTCGTCGCGGTCGGCGAGGATCTTCAGCTCGCGCAGCGTCTCCAGCGGCACCCGGGTGTCGCCGACCCACTCGCCGAGGGTCTCGTAGTAGGAGTCGGGGGTGTCGAGGAACTGCACCCCGGCCGCCCGCATGGCCCGTACGGTCGCCACGATGTCGTTGGTGGCCAGCGCGATGTGCTGGACGCCCGGGCCGCCGTAGAACTCCAGGTACTCGTCGATCTGCGACTTCTTCTTCGCCACGGCGGGCTCGTTGAGCGGGAACTTCACCTTGCGGGTGCCGTCCGCCACGACCTTCGACATGAGCGCGGAGTACTCGGTGGCGATGTCGTCGCCCACGAACTCCTTCATGTTGGTGAAGCCCATGACCTTGTTGTAGAAGCCGACCCACTCGTCCATCCGGCCGAGCTCGACATTGCCGACGCAGTGGTCGATGGCCTGGAAGCGGCGGGGGCCGGGCTCGACGATCGGCTCGGCCGCGGCATAGCCGGGCAGGTACGGGCCCTCGTACGCGCCGCGCTCCACCAAGGTGTGGCGGGTTTTGCCGTAGGTGGCGATGGCGGCGAGGACGACGGTGCCGTGCTCGTCCTTCACCTCGTGCGGCTCCTCCAGGCCGGTGGCGCCGTGCTCCACCGCGTAGGCGTAGGCGGCGCGGGCGTCCGGCACCTCGATCGCCAGGTCGATCACGCCGTCGCCGTGCGCGGCGACATGCTCGGCGAGGAACCGGCCGTGGTCGGACACCGGCTTGATGACGGAGGTGAACACGAACCGGGCGCCACCGGACTCCAGCACGTAACTGGCGGTCTCCCGGCTGCCGTTCTCCGGGCCGGAGTACGCCACGCGCTTCATGCCGAACGCCGTGGAGTAGTAGTGGGCGGCCTGCTTGGCGTTGCCGACCGCGAAGACGACCGCGTCCATCCCCTTCACCGGGAAGGGGTCGGCCTGGCGTGCGCCCTCTTCGGTCGATCCGGCAGGGCGGTGATCGATGGTCTCAGTCATATCCGCAGGCTCCCCCCGAACCACAAGGTGCGCAATAGTTGGGGATTCCGCTGCACACTGTGTACAGCCGAACCAGGGCTAGGCCGGTCGGTCTGTACAGGATGACCATCGGGAGGCGTGACGCATGGGGATCGACGGGCTGGACGGGCGGCTGATCGAGCTGCTCGCGGTGGAGCCCCGCATCGGCGTCCTGGAGGCGTCCCGCCGGCTCGGCGTGGCCCGGGGCACGGTTCAGGCCAGGCTGGACCGGCTTCAGGCCAATGGAGTGATCCGCGGCTTCGGGCCGGAGGTGGACCCGGCGGCCCTGGGCTATCCGGTGACGGCGTTCGCCACCCTGGAGATCAAGCAGGGGCAAGGCTCCGACGTGCGGACCCACTTGGCGACCGTTCCGGAGGTGCTGGAGCTGCACACCACCACCGGCCACGGCGACATGCTCTGCCGGCTGGTGGCCCGCTCCAATGCCGACCTACAACGTGTCATCGACCGGGTTGTGGGCTTTGATGGCATCGTGCGAGCCTCGACTGCCATCGTGATGGAGAACCCGGTACCGCTACGGATCATCCCGCTGGTGCGCCAGGCGTCGGAGGACCGCCCCTGAGCCGAGCAGGACGGAGGGCCCGGATGTGAACTTCTGGGAGTACCTCGGAAACCGCCACGAGCAACTGCTGGTGGACGCCTACCAGCACGCCAGCGCGGTGTTCCAGTGCATGGTGCTCGCCACGCTGATCGGGGTGCTGATCGGTGTGCTGACCTACACCTCCGAGTGGGCCGGGAACCTCGCCATCACCTCGACGGCGACCGTGCTCACCGTGCCCTCGCTGGCCATGATCGGCCTGTTGGTGCCAGTCGTCGGCCTGGGCGTCGCCCCGACCGTCATCGCGCTCACCCTGTACGGGCTGCTGCCGGTGGTGCGCAACTGCATCGTCGGGCTGCGCGGCGTCGACCCGTCGCTGGTGGAGGCGGCCCGGGGCATCGGCATGTCCCGCACCGCCCGCCTCCTGCGGGTCGAACTCCCGCTGGCCTGGCCGCCCATCCTCACCGGCATCCGGGTGGCGACGCAGATGCTGATGGGCATCGCCGCCATCGCCGCGTTCGCCTCCGGCCCGGGGCTGGGGAACCTGATCTTCCGCGGGATCTCCAGCCTGGGCAGCGCCAACGCGCTGAACGAGGTGCTGTCCGGGACGCTCGGGATCGTCGTGCTCGCCCTGCTCTTCGACGCCGCGTACGTCCTCATCGGACGTCTCACCATCTCGAGGGGAATCCGTGCCTGAACCCGCGGTCACCGGTGCCACGATCGAGCTGGAGCAGCTCACCAAGCGCTATCCGGGAGGTTCGGTCCCCGCGGTCGACGGCGTCGATCTGCACATCAACGCCGGGGAGATCGTGATCCTGGTCGGCCCGTCCGGCTGCGGCAAGAGCACCCTGCTGAAGATGATCAACCGGCTGATCGAGCCGACGTCCGGCCGGATCCGGATCGGCGGGGAGGACGTCACGGGCATCGACCCGGTACGGCTGCGCCGCACGATCGGCTACGCCATTCAGGCGTCGGGGCTGTTCCCGCACATGACGGTGGCCGAGAACATCGCGCTCGTCCCGCGCATGGTGGGCTGGCCGAAGGCGAAGGTGAAGGACCGCGTCGAGGAGATGCTCGACCTGGTCGGCCTGGACCCGGGCGAGTTCCGCGGCCGCTATCCGCGCCGGCTCTCCGGCGGCCAGCAGCAGCGGGTCGGGGTGGCCCGGGCGCTGGCGGCGGATCCGCCGGTGCTGCTGATGGACGAGCCGTTCGGCGCGGTCGACCCGATCACCCGCGACCACCTCCAGGACGAACTGATCCGGCTCCAGCACGAACTGCACAAGACGATCGTCTTCGTCACCCATGACTTCGACGAGGCGATCAAGCTGGGCGACCGGATCGCGGTGCTGCGCGAGCAGTCGCACATCGCCCAGTTCGACACCCCGGAGGCGATCCTCACCAACCCGGCCGACGACTTCGTCTCCGGCTTCGTCGGCGCCGGGGCGGCACTCAAACGGCTCAACCTCACCCGGGTGCGGGACGTGGAGATCGCCGACTTCCCCACCGTCACGGTCGACGACCCGCTGGACACCATCCTGGAGCGGCTCCAGTCGAGCAACACCAACGAACTGCTGCTGCTGGACCAGCGGGGACGGCCGTACAAGTGGCTGCGGCGCGGCGACCTGATGCGCGCCCAGGGCTCGCTGGCCCGCGCCGGGGCGCTGATCCAGGACACGGTGACCCGGGACGCGACCCTCCACGACGCCCTGGAGGCGGTGCTCGTGGACAGCAGCGGCCGGGTCGCGGTGACCGGGCGGCGCGGCGAGTACGCCGGGGTGGTCGACATGGAGACGCTGCTCAACACGGTGCACGAGATGCTGGAGGCGGACCGGCTGGCGGCGATGGAACCGCCGGACGAGCGGCGGGAGTCGGAGGCGGAACGTTCCGGCAGTGGGGGGTCGGGGGGCGGCGGTTCCGGTTCCGGGGAGTCCGGTTCCGAGGGTTCCGGTGCCGGGGGTTCCGGTGCCGGGGGTTCCGGTGCCGGGGGTTCCGGTGCCGGGGGCCCGCGGTCGGGTAGCGCTCCGTCCGCCGGATCCGGAAGCGACGGAAGCAGGGGCGGCAGGGGCGGCGGGGGCAGCGGCGGTTCACCGGCCGGGGAACCGGGTGCCGGTGCCGCCGGACCACCGGCCGACGCCCCCGGCCGGGAGGCCCGCGGCGGGTCCGTCAAGCCGCCGGAGGAGCCGTCGTGAGCCCGGGGACCACCGCACCGGCCGCCAAGGACGAGATCGAGACCGGAATGGTCGGCCAGGACCGGGTCCCGGCCCGGCTCACCTGGCAGAAGCTGGTGATCATCCCGGCCTTCGTGGTCGTCGCCGTCGGCGCCACCGCGCTCTGGCTGAGCAACGTCCACCTGGACTCGATCGCCCGGAACTCCCTGAGCCTGGAGATCGTCCGTACCGCGCTCTGGCAGCAGATCAAGCTGGTCGCGATCTCCACGTTCTTCGTGCTGATCATCGCGATTCCGCTGGGGATCGCCCTGACCCGGAGGGCGCTGCGCCGCGCCTCGCCGGTGGTGACCGCGCTCGCCAACATCGGCCAGGCGACCCCGGCTCTCGGCCTGCTGGCGCTGCTGGTGATCTGGCTCGGGATCGGTCAGCGGTCGGCACTGATCGGCATCATCATCTACGCGATCCTGCCGGTCCTCAGCAACACCATGGCCGGGCTGCGGGCCATCGACCCGACGCTCGTGGACGCGGCGCGCGGCATCGGGATGTCGCCGCTGGGCGTCCTGACGCGGGTCGAACTCCCGCTGGCCGTCCCGCTGATCCTGGCCGGGGTGCGCACCGCCCTGGTGCTCAACGTCGGCACCGCGACCCTCGCCACGTTCGGCGGGGGCGGCGGCCTCGGGGACCTGATCGCGGCCGGCATCACCAATCAGCGGATGCCGGTGCTGGTGCTGGGCTCGGTGCTGACCGTGGCGCTGGCGCTGATGGTGGACTGGCTGGCCAACCTCGCCGAGGTCCTGCTGCGGCCGCGTGGCCTGGAGGTGGGGTGAGGATGCGCCGGACGAGGACGACGGCCCGGACGAGGATGCGTCTCGCGACGACGGCGGTGGCCGGCGGCTGCGCGCTGCTGCTGGCCGCCGCGACGCTCTCCGGATGCGGACTGACCAGCGGCAGCCCGCTGGTGGACGATGTGCGGCCCGGCTCGGTGGGGCAGGGGCGTCCGCTGGAGGGGGCCAAGCTGACCGTCACCTCCAAGCAGTTCACCGAGCAGATCATCCTGGGCCAGATGATGGGCCTGGCCTTCAAGGCGGCGGGCGCGGAAGTGCTCGACCGCACCAACATCCAGGGGTCGATCGGCGCCCGGGAGGCCGTCAAGTCGGGCGCGGCGGACGGGATGTACGAGTACACGGGCACCGCGTGGATCACCTATCTCGGCCACACCACGCCGATCGTGGACCCGTACCGGCAGTGGGTGGCCGTCCGCGACGAGGACCGGAGGAACGGCATCACCTGGCTGCCGCCCGCGCCGCTCGACAACACCTACGCGCTGGCCGCCAACCCGGCGAACGCCAAGAAGTACCGCCTCCGGACACTGTCCGACGTGGCGCGGCTGACGAAGACCGACCCGGGGGCGGCCACGCTGTGCGTGGAGAGCGAGTTCGCGGTGCGCGACGACGGGCTGCCGGGCCTGCAGAAGAAGTACGGCTTCACGATCCCGCCCGGGAACATCAAGAAGATGGACAGCGGCATCGTCTACACCCAGGTCTCGAAGGGCACGGCGTGCACCCTGGGCGAGGTCTTCACCACCGACGGCCGCATCCCGGAGCTCAACCTGACGGTCCTGGAGGACAACAAGCACTTCTTCCCCAACTACAACGCGGCACCGGAGATCAACACGGACGCCTTCCGGAAGCACCCGGAGATCGCCGACGTCCTCGACCCGATCAGCAAGCGGCTGACGACGCGGGTCGCCCAGCAGCTGAACGCGAAGGTCGACGTGGGCGGCGAGGACCCGCACGACGTGGCGCTGGACTGGCTGGTGCAGGAGGGGTTCATCAAGGAGGGGTGAGCGGGCGGGGGTTGGCGTCGAAGGCGGGACGCCTCTTCCGGCGATGGCACGCGCGGGGGCTTCCGGCCGCGAGAGACACGGCAGCTCCCAACGGGACTCGACAGCAGGGGAATCGACCGCAGGCTCGATGCAAAGATCCCGCTGCAAAGGAGTGCTTGCAAAGGTGTCTTTGCATGCTTAGGGTTCTCGCATGCCACCGAAGAACGCCGGGAATCCGGACGCGACGAACGAACTCGACGCGCGCTCATTGCGCGGACTCGCCCACCCGCTGCGGATCCAGCTGTTGACCGTCCTGCGCGCCCACGGCCCGGCCACGGCCTCCCGGTTGGGCGAGCGGCTGGGCGAGTCGAGCGGCTCCACCAGCTACCACCTGCGGCAGCTCGCCGCCTACGGCTTCGTCGTGGAGGACCCGGAGCTCGGGACGGCGCGCGAACGCTGGTGGAAGGCCGCCCACCGGGGCACCCATTGGGACGCCGCCGGCATGCTGCGCCACCCCGATGCCGAAGTGCGGGGCGCGATGGGCCTGCTCATGCACGAGATGGCCGCCATCCACACCCGGGAGTTGTCGACCTGGCTCGGCACCCTGCAGGAGTGGACGAGTGAGTGGCACAAGAGCTCGGACGTCAGCGACTTCTCCCTGCACCTCGACCCGGCGTCCGCCAAGGAACTGCTGGACAGGCTGCACACCCTGATCGAGTCCTACCGGGACCGGCCCGCGGCAGCGCCCGGAGCCGAGTCCTACCGCGTCCACCTGCACGCCTTCCCGCGTGCCGACGACTGACCTTCCGGAGGCCGCCATGCATGCCGACACCCATCTCTACCTCGACCGATTCCGGGCCACGGAGCTCCGGGCGTCGGCGAGCGCCGACCGGCTGGCGCGGGAGTGCACCACCCGCGGCACCGTCGCCCGCCGGCCAGGCGCCGTGCGCCACCGCGTCGGCTGGACGCTCGTCGAAGTGGGGCTGCGGCTGGTGCAGTCACCGGGGCTGGTGCAGCCCCCGCGGCGGGTGACGCCTCGGGCGGCCTGAGCCGCGGCACGACGCGCACGCGGCGGGGTCAGGGCGGGGCGGGATCGGGCGGGGCCGGAGTTCCTCAGAGCTGCCCCGTCCGCTAGCCCGGCCCCCGCCGCCCTGCGCCGCGTGGGTCAGCAGCTCGGGACCCGGCCGCCGGTGTTCAGGGCGTTGAGCGCGTCGACCGCGCCGTCGAGCGTGGTGACGGGGATCAGGCGGAGCCCCTTCGGCAGGCCGGACTTCGCGTCCGAGCACTCCGCCTTCGGGACCAGGAAGACGGTCGCGCCGTCCCGCCGGGCCGCCTGGGTCTTCAGCGGTACGCCGCCGACCGCGCCCACCGTGCCGTCCTCGGCGATGGTGCCGGTCCCCGCGATCGTACGGCCGCCGGTGAGGTCGCCGCCCCGGCCGTCGCCGTCCAGCTTGTCGATGATGCCGAGGGAGAACAGCAGCCCCGCGCTGGGCCCGCCGACGTCCGCGAGCCGCAGGGTGACCTTGACGTCGTCGGGCGAGCGGTGGAGCCGGCGCAGCGCGGCGTCGGTGGCGGAGCCCTGGGACTTCCGCATCTCCTGCACGTTGTGCTTCTCGATCTGCCGGGTGCTCTCGCCGACCGGGTAGACGGCTTCGCGCGGCAGTACCTCGCGGTCCGTGTCGAACCAGCCGTCGACCACGTCCCCCAGGCCGACCTGCGCGTCCGGGCCGGTCGCGGCGATCGTCGTCATCCGCAGCTGCCCCGTCGTCTTCCGGGTCTCGGCACCCGAAACGGTGATCACCGGCTTGCCCTTGTTGCTGCCGAGCACATCCGCGGTCATGCCCGGCTGCGCGATCGAGAAGGGCAGCGGGGCGAACGCGGCCACGGCGAACAGCGCGGTCACGGGCAGGGCGCAGACAGCGAGGAGCCGGGAGCGGGGGGAGACGGCTGGCATGGGAACGAATCTAGTTCACCGGAGGCGCGGACGTCGCAGGGGGCGGCTCCGGGCCCGGCGACGGCAGGGCGGCTCCAGGCCCGGCGACGGCAGGGCGGCTCCAGGCCCGGCGACGGCAGGGCGGCTCCAGGCCCGGCGACGGCAGGGCGGCTCCAGGCCCGGTGACGGCAGGGCGGCCGACCGGCTTGGGTGGACGGACCGCCGCGAGCCGGCGTCCGGGGCCGCAGCCCGGGCCTGGGCCTGGGCCTGGGTCTGGGCCTGGGTCTGGGTCTGGGTCTGGGCCGCAGCCCGGGCCTGGGCCTGGGCCGCCCCCGGTCAGCGCAGCGCTTCCGACACCTCCCGGGCCGCCTCCATCACCCGCGGGCCGACCCGTTCCGGTACGGAGTCGGCGAGCATGACCACGCCCACGCTGCCCTCCACCCCCGTCACCCCCAGCAGGGGGGCGGCGGCTCCGCTCGCGCCCGCCTCCAGCTCACCGTGGGTGAGCTCGAAGCCGGGGTCGGTGCCCGGGTTCCGCCGGGCGGCGAGGATCGCGCGGCCCGCGGCGCCGCGGTCCAGCGCGTGCCGGAATCCGGCCCGGTAGGCCACGTGGTAGTCGGTCCAGGTCGGCTCGACGACCGCGACGGCCAGGGCCTCGGTGCCGTCGACGAGGGTGAGGTGGGCGGTGGCGCCGATGTCCTCCGCGAGCGAGCGCAGCGCGGGCAGCGCGGCCTCCCGCACCAGGGGATGCACCTGGCGCCCCAGCCGCAGCACCCCCAGCCCGACCCGGGCGCGCCCACCGAGGTCCCGGCGGACGAGGGCGTGCTGCTCGAGGGTGGCGAGCAGTCGGTAGACGACGGTCCGGTTGACCCCGAGCTTGTTGGACAGCTCGGTCACGGTCAGCCCGTGGTCGGTATCGGCCAGCAGTTTGAGGACCCGCAGTCCCCGGTCGAGCGTTTGAGACGTCTCCGCGGTCACGACGCCCCCTCCTCGTCTGAGTGACGGGCGGCGCTCTCCCGCGGTGGGTGGCCCTGCCGGTCCCAGCGGCAGCGCACGGAGAGGCCGCCGGTCGCATGGCACCGGCTGCGCTCCGCGGCGGCGTTGCCACGGGGCGTGTGGGGTAGACCGGAACGCTAGCGAGCGGTCCCGCTGAGCGGAAGAGTCCGTCCAGAATCCGGGCATATCACGGTCGGTTTACGCGCATTGCGGACCGCTTCGGACAGGGAATCGGGCCCGAGAGCGACCGCTGAGCGCCTGGTGACGACCGCTCGGAGCAGCTGCTTCCGCACCCCCGGCGGCCCCAGCTCCGGAAGCGTCCGGGGCTCCCCCGCCCCGCGGATTCGGTCACCGTCACAACCTCTGGACACCGGCCGGCCGACGACTGCCGCCCCGGCCGCCCCCGATTCACGACCGACCGGGCGGCGGCCACCGGCCCTCATCTCCCGAGCGGCGGACGACCGACACCCGGAGACCAACGCCCGACGACTGGCGACCAACGACCGCCCTCGTCGCCACCCTCGACCGCCGACCAGCAGCCATCAGAGCCAGCAGCCATCAGCCATCAGCCATCAGCCGCACCTCACCGCATCCGCGTGGCCCACTCCTGGACCTTCTTGATCCGCTCCCGGATCTGCCCCGCCGTCGCCTCCGCGCTCGGCGGCCCGCCGCACACCCGGCGCAGCTCGGTGTGGATCACCCCGTGCGGCTTGCCGCTCTGGTGCACATAGGCGCCGACCAGGTTGTTCAGCTGCTTACGGAGCTCCAGCATCTCCTTGTGGCTGACGATCGGCCGCCGCTCCGCCGGGAGCTCCAGCAGATCGGCTTCCTCGTCGGGCTTCTTCCGGCTGTGCTGGATCTGCCGGGCCTGCCGCTTCTGCAGCAGCATCTGCACCTGATCCGGCTCGAGGAGGCCCGGAATGCCCAGGTAGTCCTGTTCCTCCTCGCTGCCCGGGTGGGCCTGCATCCCGAACTCGGCGCCGTCGTAGAGCACCCGGTCGAAGACCGCGTCCGACTCCAGCGCCTCGAAGGGCAGCGCGTCCTGCTCGCCGGTGTCCTCGTCCTGCTGCTTCTCGGCCTCGGCGAGTTCCTTCTCGGACTCCGCGTACGGGTCCTCCTCGCCTTCCTTCTTCGGCTTGTCCAGGACGTGGTCGCGCTCGACCTCCATCTCGTTGGCGAAGCCGAGCAGCATCGGGATGGTGGGCAGGAAGACGGACGCCGTCTCACCGCGCCGCCGGGACCGCACGAAACGGCCCACCGCCTGGGCGAAGAAGAGCGGTGTGGAGATGGTCGTGGCGTAGACGCCGACCGCCAGCCGCGGCACGTCCACCCCCTCCGACACCATCCGGACCGCGACCATCCACCGGTCGTCGGACGCGCTGAAGTCGTCGATGCGCTGCGAGGCGCCGGTGTCGTCGGAGAGGACGACGGTCGGCCCCTTGCCGGTGATCTCGCGGATCAGCTTCGCGTAGGCGCGCGCGGAGTCCTGGTCGGAGGCGATGACCAGCCCGCCCGCGTCCGGGATCGCCTTGCGGACCTCGCCGAGCCGCTGGTCCGCGGCCTTCAGCACATTCGGCATCCAGTCGCCGCGCGGGTCCAGGGCGGTGCGCCACGCCTGGGACACCGCGTCCTTGGTCATCGGCTCGCCGAGCCGGGCCGCGACCTCGTCGCCCGCCTTCGTCCGCCAGCGCATGTTGCCGCTGTAGGAGAGGAAGATGACCGGGCGGACGACGCCGTCGCCGAGCGCGTTGCCGTAGCCGTAGGTGTAGTCGGCGGAGGAGCGGCGGATGCCGTCGTTGCCCTCCTCGTACTGCACGAACGGGATCGGGTTGGTGTCGGACCGGAACGGTGTGCCGGTGAGCGCCAGCCGCCGGGTCGCCGGGTCGAACGCCTCGAGGCACGCCTCGCCCCAGGACTTGGAGTCACCGGCGTGGTGGATCTCGTCGAGGATGACCAGCGTCTTGCGCTGTTCGCAGCGGTTGCGGTGCAGCATGGGCCGCACGCCGACGCCCGCGTAGGTCACCGCGACGCCGTGGTACTCGCGACCCAGCGGCCCCGCGCTGTACTCCGGGTCGAGCTTGATGCCTATCCGGGCCGCCGCCTCCGCCCACTGCTTCTTCAGATGCTCGGTCGGCGCGACCACGGTCACCTGCTGCACGACGTGGTGGTGCAGCAGCCAGGAGGCGAGGGTCAGCGCGAACGTGGTCTTGCCCGCGCCGGGTGTCGCCACCGCGAGGAAGTCCCGCGGCTGCTTCTCGATGTACTGGTCCATCGCGCCCTGCTGCCAGGCACGCAGCTTGTTGGCCGTACCCCAGGGGGCGCGGCCGGGGAAGGCGGGCGAGAGATGGTGGTTGGCAGTGGTGGTAGTCACGGTCTCCGTCGGGCTGGCTCGGCGATCGGGAACCGCGTCAGCCTACCGGTGCCGGGGGCGCGCACCGCGGGTGCGCCCCACGGCTGACCCGGGGTGGGATCCACCTCACATCCGCGCCCGTCGGTCCCGGCCGGATCGCGTCCCGAAAGCCTCCGGTCTCGTCCCGAAAAGCCTCCGGAAGCTGCGGGAAGCTGCCGGAAACCGTCGCGGAACGTTCCGAATCCGCCCGTTGAACGCCCCGGACCGGGCCCAGCGCTCCCCGCCCACGGGCCACCGGCACCGGCCACCGGCACCGCTCAGCCCGCCCGTTCGGGCGCGGGCCGCAGCCGGGTGGTGATGTACACGGCGACGAGGGCCACCGCCGCCATCGCCAGATACACCGCGGCGAACGCCGCGGGGCGGCCCGTACCGGCACCGGCCGCCCCGGACACCGCATGCGCCCCCGCGGCGAGCGAACCCCCGCCGAGCCCGACGAAGACCACACCGCTGAGCCCGACCAGGGTGATCGACCCCAGCGCGTCGGAGACCTGGAGGGAGGCGGAGTTGCTGCCCGCCTCCTCCGGGCGGGACAGTTCCAGCAGCAGCACGCTCGCGCTGGAGATCAGCAGGCCCATACCGAAGCCGCCGACCACCCAGCAGACCGCCACCGTCCAGGCCGGCACCGATGCGTCGAGGGCGAACGCGCAACCGGCGATGGAGAGGGCCATCAGCGCCGTGCCCAGCGTCATGAGCCGCTCCCGGTGGGGCTCCATCCGGCTCCTGGACTGGACGTACGAGCCGAGCGCCCAGGTCAGCCCGCCGCCGGTGAGGGAGAGCCCGGCCTGGGTGGGCGTCAGTCCGCGCTGGGTGACGAGCATCAGCGGAACGAACGTTTCCGCACCGAGGAAGGACCCGGCCGCCACCCCGCGCAGCAGGATCACCGCGGGCAGCCCGCGGGCCGCCCGGAACGTACCGCGCGGCAGCAGCCGGCGGATGCCCGGGACGACCAGCAGCAGCCCGGCGACCGCGGCGGCCACCGCGACCGGGCCCACGCCGTCGGACGGCACGGCCTGCGCCGCGTACTGCAGCAGACCGGCGCCCGCCGCTACGGCGAGGGCGAAGAGGATCCGGCGGCGGTCCACGGCCGGGGTGCGCTCCCCGGCGGGAAGCTTGCGCAGGGCGGGCAGCATCACGGCGAGCGGCAGCAGGATCAGCGCCGGAATGGCGAGGAACACCCAGCGCCAGCCGAACTGTTCGGTGACCGTACCGGCGACGAGGGGGCCGACGATCACGGGCAGCACCCAGGCGGCGCTGAACGAGGCCAGCACGGCCGGACGCAGCCGCTCCGGGTAGGCCCGGCCCACCACCACGTACAGGGAGACGATCACCAGCCCGCCCCCGGCCCCCTGGACGCACCGGCCCGCGACCAGGATCCACATGGTCTGCGCCGCACCGGCGAGCACCAGCCCGGTGCCGAAGGCCGCGATCCCGGTGAACAGCGGGACGAGCGGTCCCCGGCGGTCGCACCACTCACCGGAGAGGACCATGGTGAAGAGGCTGGCGGTGGAGTAGGCGGAGAAGGCGTACGCGTAGAGGGCGATGCCGTCCAGGTTCTGGGCGGCGACGGGCAGGGCCGTGTTGAGCGCGCTCGCCTCGAAGGCGATCAGCGAGACCACGGAAATGATGCCCAGGGTGAGCGCCCGGAAGCGCCTCCCGAGGACGGTCTCGTCCGGGGCGGGACTGCGGTCCGAGGCGGGGCCGAGGTCCGCAGCGGGGCCGAGGTCCCGGGCGGCACTTCCCTCCGGGACAGGGCTTCCGTCCGCCGCTCCGGAACCGGGAACGCCGGCGCCCTCGGCGGCACCGGCGGTATCGGCCACTGTGTCGTTCCCCTGGTCGAATGCGGTCATTGCGCCAGCGTAGGAGCGCCCTGACGGTCCGGCACCTGCCGCGCGACGGTGATCGGGTCGGACTTCGGACCTAGGCCACGGAAGGAGTCGCGGCTAGGCAACGGAAGGAGTCGCGGCCGAGGGAGAGGTCTCGGTGGCCACGGGTGTAGGTCGCAGTGGCCGAGGGGGGAGGCCGCGGCTCGTGCCGAGTCCGCGGAAGCCCCCTCCGGCCGCGGCCCGTCCCTCCGTTCCGGGCCGCGGCCGTGGCCGTCGGCGCGCCGTCCGCCCGCACGCACCGGCCCCTGGGGTGGTCGTCGGGCGGTTCCGCCCGCCCCTCAGGTGGTGAGCAGCACCCCCGCGTACGACACCCCCGCCACCACCACCCAGGAGCACAGGCCCAGCGCGGCGACCCGTCCTCCGGTCCGGGCCAGCGTGGGCAGGTGGACCGCGCTGCCCAGCGCGAACAGCGCAGTGGCCAGCAGGAGTTCCTGGGCGATCTGCGCCGCGTCGAGCACGGAGACCGGCACGCCCCCGGTGCTGCGCACTGCCACCATCGCCAGGAAGCCCAGCACGAACAGCGGCACCAGCGCCGGACGGCGCCCCTCCGTGCGGCCGGCCGCCGCCTTGCCGCGCCGCCGGATGTGCACGGCCACGCCGGCGACGAGCGGCGCGAGCATGGCCACCCGCATCAGCTTGACCAGGACCGCCTCCCCCAGCGCCCCGGGGCCGGCGGCCTGTGCGGTCGCCACGACCTGCCCGACGTCGTGCACCCCCGCACCGACCCAGCGGCCGAACTGCGGATCGCTCAGCCCGAGCGGGTACTGGAGCAGCGGCAGCACGGCGATGGCGAGGGTGCCGCAGAGCGTCACCAGGGCCACCGAGGTCGCGACGTCCTCCTTGTCGCTGTCGGACACCTCGCTCACCGCGCCGATGGCCGACGCGCCGCAGATCGAGTAGCCGGTGGCCACCAGCAGGGGCTGATCGCCCCGCAGGCCCATCCGGCGGCCCAGCCACAGGGTGCCGAAGAAGGTGGCGGCCACCACGGCGAGGACCATCGCCACGGTCGCCCAGCCCAGCCCGAGCACGTCGTTCAGGCTCAGCTTGAGCCCCAGCAGCACGATGCCGAGCCGCATCAGACGCTTCCCCGCCAGCGACAGCCCCGGCTTGGCCACGCCGCGCACCAGCCCGCGCAGGCCGGGCAGATGGGCGGCGGCGATGCCCAGCACGATCGCCGCGGTCAGCAGCGGTACGGCGGGCACCAGCCGGTGAACGGCCCAGGCCGCCGCCGTGCCGAGACAGGCGACCGCCAGCCCGGTGGCCTTGGGGTGCGCGACGACGGTCGCGACGGGAGCCGGACCCGGACCGGCAGTGGGGCGTTCCCTCAGGAGTGCCACTACTGGTCGTCCTCCGGGAGGTCGTAGACCCGGCGGACGCTGGAGCCCAGCCGGCTGATGTCCGCGCCGTAGACGTGGATCGAGATCGCCGCGTCCGTACCGCCGTTCCACACCCGGTGGATGTCGCCGGGCGGCGCGAAGCCGCACACCTCGCCCTGCGGGTTCACCACGTCCTGGATGGGGACGAGTCGCGCCGACGCGCCCTCGGGCACCAGCCGGTAGCGGCGCTCGCACTCCTCGCCCTCGTGCACGCCGGCGACACACCAGGCCACGTGGTCGTGGATACAGGTGCCCTGCCCGGGCAGCCAGACGAGCCCGACGACCGAGAAGCTGCCGTCCGGCTCGGCGTGCAGCAGATGCGAACGGTAGGTCTCGGGGTCGCTCTGCCGCTGGTCCTCGGTGAGCAGGTCGGGCGCCCCCATGTGCGGCCGCAGCGCCTCGGAGACGAGATGGGCCGTCAACTCGGGGGGCAGGCCGCGCCCGACGGCCTCCCGCACGTCCTCCACGAGTCGGCGCAGCCGCGCCGTGCCGCGGACGGGGACGGCGGCGGGCCGTTCGGTGGCCGGTGTCCGGACCGTGGAGGCGGTCCGGCCGGTGGTCGTCCGGTCGGTGGTCGTCCGGTCGGTGGTCGTCCGGTCGGTGGCGGTGCGGGCAGCGGTCGCAGGGGTCATACACGCAGCGTCGGGCCGCCTGACCCATCACGTCCAACGACGACTTATAGGCCTGACCCCAACGTCTGCTTATACCGGGCTCAGCACCCGACGCGCGCCTGTGCCACCGCCTTCAGCTGGTCGAGGACCAGGGCGGTGGCCGGAATCCGCAGATGCTCGCGGAGCACGTACGCCGACACCTGCCGGCGGGTGTGCGGCTCCACCGCGCGCCCCGTCACCTTGGTGTGGCAGAGGAACGACAGCACCAGCGCCGGCATCATCGCGACGCCCACCCCGGCCGCGACCAGGCTCTGCACCACGAGGTTGTCGTCGGTGGTGAACGCGATGTCCGGGGCGAACCCCTCCTCCGCGCACGCGTGCAGGAAGTTGGCCCGGCAGCGGAGGCAGCCCGCGATCCACCGCTCGTCCCGCAGGTCCGCCAGATGCACCGACCTGCGGCGGGCCAGCGGATGACCGGCGGGCAGCAGGACCGTCAGCAGGTCCTCCATCAGCGGGATTTCGACCAGGTCCTCCGGCACGTCGTCGTGCAGGCCGGGGTAGCTGAACGCCAGCGTGATGTCGCACTCGCCGCGCACCAGCTGCCGCAGCGAATCCGGCGGCTCCCCCTCCAGCAGCTCCACCCGCACCCCGGGATGCTCCGCGGAGAGCCGCGCCATGGCCTCCGGTATGAGGGTGGCGCTGGCGCTGGGGAACGCACAGACCCGCACCCGCCCCGAGCGCAGCCGGGTGATGGCGTTCATCTGCTCCTGAGCTGCGGAGATGCTGTCCAGGATGACGCCGGAGTGCCGGGCCATCGCCTCTCCGGCTTCGGTCAGCCGCACGCCCCGGCCCGCGCGGGTGAACAGCGGAGTGCCCACCGATCGCTCCAGCGCCTTCATCTGCTGGGTGATGGCGGGCTGGGTGTAGCCGAGAGAACGAGCCGCCGCGGAGTACGACCCCGTCCTGACCACTTCGTGAAACGTCTTGATGTGCCGCGATTCGAACACGCTCAAATCATAAGCGGATGTTGGGATCGCAGAAGAATCCGCGTCCACCGCTTTTCAGCCGCCCCACCGATCGGGGCCGAGGGGCAGGGACCAGGGGCAGGGACCAGGGACAGGGACAGGGACCGGCGACACCACACCGCGGCGCCCCCGCATCCGGACGTACGTCGTCGCAGATCGGGCACCCTGATGCGTATGCCGCACTTCCGCTCGTACGACGACACCGAACTCTCCTACCGGGTGCTCGACGCCCGCGACGGCACCGCCGCGCCCCCGCTGGTCTGCCTGGCCGGCGGGCCGGCCAGGGACGCCGCCTACCTCGGGAGCCTCGGCGGACTCGACGGCCACCGACCGCTCGTGCTGCCCGACGCCCGCGGCACCGGCGACTCCCCCACCGCGTCCGACGCCTCCGACTACGCCTTCCCGCGGCTGGCCGAGGATGTGGAGGCCCTGCGCGAACACCTCGGGCTGGAACGGTTCGCCCTGCTCGCCCACGACGCGGGCACGGCGGTGGCCCAGGCGTACGCCGCCGCCCACGGGGAGCGCCTCAGCCACCTGGTCCTGCTCAACCCCGGCGCCCGGCTGCAGGGCGAACTCCCCGACGACGCCCGGGAGATCTTCGAGTCCCGGCGGGACGAACCCTGGTGGCCGGATGCCGCCGCCGCGCTGCGGCAGCTCGCCGAGGTCTCCGATCTCGACGAGGTGCGCGAGCTGCTGCTGCGGGTCGCGCCCATGGCGTACGCGCGCTGGGACGAGGCCCAGCAGTCGCACGCCCACGCGGAGGCCGGGCAGCTGAACCCGGTCCCCCGGGCCGGCTTCTGGCAGGGCGTCGACGAGTCCGCCCGCCGCGCCCTCCTCGCCCGCCTGTCCGAACCGGACTGCCCGGTCCTGGTGGTGACGGGCGCCCTGGACGCCGTGACCGGCCTGCGCGCGGGCGAACTGGTCGCGAACTCCTTCCGGAACGCCACCCTGCACACCCTCCCCGGCGTGGGCCACTACCCCTGGGTGGACGAACCGGAAACGCTGTGCCCGCTGGTGGAGGACTTCCTCACGACGCCCGGGGCGTGAGGCCGGGGCGGGGGCGCCGGGGAGGCCGCAGAGGGGCGCCGGACAGGGGCCGGACCGGGCGGGACCGGGGTGTCGGACGCCCCTTGCCGGACCGACTGTGAACGGCGTATGGCAGTCGTATGGCACCGCGCGCCGACCCATTGAGCGGCCCACTCCCGCGCCGTACCGTCGTCTTCACCAGCCCGGCACGGCCGTGTGCCCGAGTGGTTCAGGGACTCGCCTGCAAAGCGAGTTACGCGGGTTCATTCCCGCCACGGCCTCTACTGCCTGACCAGGCAAGAGGAAAGGGCGGCACCCCATACGGGATGCCGCCGCATCCACTCGCCCACCTCCGTGATCAGCGCCCCTGGGCCGCCGGGGGCGCCTCCTGCTTCTCGGCGTCGGAGAACAGGAGCGTGGGTTCGGCGAGGATGTCGCGGCCTGCCTCGCTCTTGTAGATCTCGTCGACGCTGCCGAACCGGGCCTCGGAGTAGTCGAGGTCCAGCAGCGCGGCGGCCTGCCGAACCGATGCCTCGTCGGGCCCTTCGATCTCCAGGAAGGTGGGCAGATCGGGCCAGGTGTCGAAGTCGAAGGCGACGTCGCCCAAGCGCCACTCCTCGCGGTAGTTCTCCTGGTAGCGGACCTCGGTGAGGCCGACTCGACGGAGGATGTCGGCCATCGCGTGCAGGTCGGCGACCTCGGTCTCGATCTCCTTGGTGCCGTCAATCGTCGTGGCGTCGGTGACCTGCTTGAGCGTAAGCGTCGAACGGGTGCCCTCATCCCGAAGGCGGATCCAGGCCCCGTCGTCGAGGGAGTCCTTCTCGAAGATCTTGCGGGTGAGGAGCGTGCGGGGAAACGCCTGGACAGCTCCGAGGGCCGTCAGCTTGGCCTGAAGGCCGACGACGTCGACTGCCAGGAACTTCGCCTCGTACTCGTGCTTCATGGGTCCTTCTCTCAGAAGTGGCCGGTGAGGGTGGACGTCCGGGCTGCCATGAGCAGGCCCATGCGGTGGGTGTGGTCGTGCGGCCGGCCGACGTGGGGGCGCTCGGTGAACTCGTTCGTACGCAGGGTGAGCAGGACCTCCCAGTCGCCGAGGAAGTGACGGCGTAGGCGCTCGGGGGAGGTGTAGTGCTCGATCATGTGGTGGCGTCTCTCGACGGGCATCATGAACTCCGCGCCGAACACACCGCCCGGGCGGACCAGTCGTTGCATGCGGTCGACGAACTCGGCGAGCGGGCGGTGGTGGTTGGCTGTAGTGCCACGAGCAGCTCGTCCAGACCGCCTCGCACTGCAGGCTCAGGGGCGCGCCGCCGAGGAAGTCGTCCTCAACGACCTGTACGCGGTCGCGGAGTTCTTCGAGCTTCAGCCGATCGATCAGCCCCAGCGCGTGTGCCTGGCTGTCACCCGGTAGGTGGACGGCACCTCCGTGGAGGGCGACCGCGTCGCGCTCGATGGCGACAACGTGGTACCCGGCGGCGGCGAGAGGCAGGACGAACTTGCCGTCGCTCGCACCGATGACCGCGACGGTAGCGTCAGGGGCAGCGCGTTCCCGCAGCCCGGCGAGAAACTGGGGGAAGAAGGTGAGGGTGTGCTCCCACAGGCTCTGTGTCTGCACGGAAGTGTGCTCCTTGCGTATCGGTTTCCGTGATCACGCGGAGGACCTCTTCGGGGCTGCGCCCCGTGGTGTCGACGCGATGGATCGGGAACGAGGCGTAGGCATCCGTCACCCGGTCCGTGGCGGTCTCGATCAGTGCGTCCCACCGTGATGCCGGTTTGTCCCGACCGGCGAGGCGCCGCTGTCGTTCGTCGTTGTCGCAGACGAGGTAGTAGGTGACGGGTGTCGGCAGTCGGCGCGGCAGAGTGACACCGAGCCGGGCACCCAGGGCCCGGTGGTTGGCGAGGCACCGGGCGAAGTAGCTCTCGACAGTGACGGAGACACCGGCGTCAAGGTGGTGCTGGATCTCCTCGGCCGCGACGAACAGGGCGGAGAGGTAGAGGCACATCCGCGCCTCGACGTTCGTCCGCTCGTCCACCACGTGTCTGAGCGGCTGGTAGAGGGACGGGACGGTGGCGACGAGGACGGCTTGTCGGGCGGCGGCGAGCATCGGCGCCAGGGTGGACTTACCGGTGCCGCGTAATCCCTCCAGGCTCTCGAAGCGCGGGTGATCAGGCACGGGCGTACACCACGTCCGGCACCGCGAGTGTGAGCTCGTCGGCTTCCGAAGGCCTGTGGACGATACGTCCGGCCGCCTTCTCGTACCAGAAGGCGTGCGAGTCCTTGCCCACGGCCTTACAGGACATGGTCAGCGCACCGCGCGGGTCGGCCTCGATGCGGTCGATCTCGCGAGGACCGCCGGACGGCGCGCACACCTGCGGGGCACCGTGCTCGGAGAGGTCCTCGTCGACGATCACCTCCAAGGGCAGATCAGCCGACGCGAGCTCTTCCCGGAGTCGGCCGTACGCGGAGGGGGCGGTGACCACCAGCTCGGGGTGGTCGGCGGCGTTGCCGACCGCCCGCAGGTGGTGGAGCTTGAGCTGCCGGACCCCGTACTGCGCCAGGACGCTGGCGAGGGGAAGGACCTCGTCGATGTTCCGCGAGGTGACGGTCATGGTCGCTCCCGTCCGAACGCCGAGGTCCCGCGCCAGACCGATCGCGTTCAGGGCGCTGTGGTAACTGCCCTGCCTGCGGATGCTGTCGTTGGTCGATCCGACGCCCTCCAGCGAGACCCTGAGCAGGTCCAGATGCGGAGCGATCTCGGTCAGTCGACGTTCGATCCGGTACCCGTTGGTGCAGATCTCGACTCGCTGTCCCAGCTCCTCCTTGGCATGGCGGACGACCCGCGCAAGGTCCCGGTGGACGAACGGCTCTCCGCCGAGCAGGGTCACGGCCTCCGTGCCGTACTCGTCCCGCATCAGGGACAGGAGGTCGATGGCTTCCTCGGCGGTGAAGGCGTCGGCGTACTGAAGCCGCTTGCCGTGGAAGCAGTGCAGGCACGTGAAGTTGCAGCGGTAGAGCAGCTGCAGATACAGCATCCGGATCTTCTTGATCCCGGTGACTTCCCCGATCACATCGGCTCCTTCGGCTGACTGCCTGTTGGGAGCCTGATATTGGCTTTCTGTCCGGGGACCTCGTCACCGCGTTCAGGGACGGTCCGAGGACGTCCTGGGACGTTTTCAGTGACCTGCGAAGGACTCCAGAACGCCGAGGACGCGCTTCGTGTCCGCCAGGTCGGGCAGGACTTCAGCAGCGCCGGCGGCAGTCAGTTCCTCCGGCCCGTGGATGCCGGAGGCGACGGCGACGATCCCGGAGCCCGTGGTCAGAGCCGCTTCCACGTCACGAGGGGTGTCCCCCACCAGGACGGTGGGGATGGCAGCCGGAACGCTGCGCAGCCGCTGCGCGCGCTCGCGGGCGACAGCGACCAGCTGGGGACGGAGCTCGGCGTCCGCTCCGTAGCCGCCCACCGGAAGATCCAGCAGCGAGTCGAGGCCGAACGCAGCCAGCTTCACACGGGCGTTGGCGGCGATGTTGCCGGTCAGGACGGAGGAAACCCAGCCGCTACGGGCGGAGGCTGCCGTCAGCGCCTCGTGGACGCCAGGCAGGGCAGTCCCGCGCCTGCGCAGATCGTCCAGCCGCCCTTCTCCCGCCTGGGCGAGCGCGGTCTCGATGTGGTGCCAGTCAGGTACGGGCAGTTCGTCGCGGACGAACATGTCGTGCATGATCAGCCGATCCGTACGCCCCTCGGTACGCGCCGGCTCCGTAGGCTCGCGTCCTGAGAGGGTCGCGAAGGCAGCCGCGTAGATCTCCTTGCTCACCCCCGCGTTCTCGATGAGGGTGTGGTCGATGTCCCACAGGACGATGAGCTCCATGGCGCCAGAGTAGGCAGTCAGCAGGACTGCGCTTCAACGACAACACCCCAAACGTCCTTGCGTGACCATGCCCCGCACCGCTTCGATGGCTGCTGTGAACGACCGACTGCGCACTGTGCTCGACCAACGTGGCGTCTCACCCGAGTCTCTCGCCGAGATATGCGAGGTGGACCCCAAGACGGTCAGCCGGTGGCTGGGCGGACGGATTCCCCATTCCCGGCACCGCTTCCGCGTCGCGCGACACCTGCGTGTGGAAGAGACCTTCCTCTGGCCCGAGTCGTCCAAGCGCCCCGGCCGACCGCGGGACGGGTTAGGCACCGAGCTGGTCGGCACCTACCAGAACCGGGCCAGCGTGCCCCGGGAGGTCTGGCTCGCCCTGCTGCGAGAGGCCCGGCACGAGATCAGCGTCCTCGTCTTCTCCGGCACCTTCTTCGCCCAGTCCAACCCCCACGTGGCCAAGATGCTCTGTGAACGCGCCGCCGAGGGAGTACGGGTGCGCCTGTGCTTCGGAGACCCGGACGGGCAGGCAGTCGCCGTCCGAGGTCGCGAGGAGGGAATCGGCGACACCCTCGCCGCCAAGATTCGCGCCTCGCTGACGTACTACCGGCCCCTGCTGGGCGAGGCCGGGTGCACGGTACGGCTACACGACACCACGCTCTACACGTCCATGTTCCGCTACGACGACAACCTGCTCGTCAACCCCCACATCTGGGGACAACCGGCCAGCGCCAACCCCCTCCTCCACCTCAAGAGGGCAGACGGCACGGGGTGGTTCGACAACTACGCTCAGAGCTTCGACGCCATCTGGGCCGCCGCGCGGCCGTGGGCACCCGACCAGGAGAGGACCGCCGATCATGGGCAGGACTGAGTACTACAACGACCCGACCGCCCCGAAGGCGAACACCCTCATCCCGGCCAGCAACCTCCTCGTCGTCGACGAGACCGACGCCATCCTCCTCCAGCGCCGCCGCGACACGGCACAGTGGGCACTCCCCGGCGGAGCCCAGGACATCGGCGAGACCGCGGCCGAGTGCGCCGTACGCGAGTGCCTGGAGGAGACCGGCATCATCGCGGAGATCACCGGCTTCCTCGGCGTCTACACCAACCCGAAGCACATCGTCGCCTACACCGATGGCGAGATCCGCCAGCAGTACGAGAACACCTACATCGGCCGCCCCGTCGGCGGAGCGCCCACGATCAACGACGAGGCAGACGGAGTCCGCTTCGTCCAACCGGCCGACCTGGACCACTACGACATCCACCCGAGCATGCGCCGGCAGATCGGCGACTACCTCGCCGGCACCTACCCCTACCTCGGCTGAGCCACCAGCGCGGCTTCAACCTTCTCGACCGAGGAGAAAATCTCCGGCGCCGCCCGCTGGATGAACCGCCCGACCACACCGTCCGGGCCGTAGCGGCCGACGATCTCTGCGACCCGCTCCCGTGCGGTGGTCCGGCCGCCGTCGGGCGTCGTGGTCATGTCGCAGTACACGAGGGCGTCCACCAGCAGCGGATCGTCCAACAACGGGAACTCCGTTGCCAGCTCCTCCCGCAGCCCGCGTTCTTCCGCCTCCAGCAGCGCGAACGAGTGGTTCGCGACCAGCCGGGTCAGCCGCGCATCGGCACGGTGCTCGTCCCTGAGGAAGCGCGCTCCGTCGAGCGGATGAAACCCGGTGATCGCCAAGCGTGGCGCGTAACCCACGTCATGCAGGGTCGCAGCCGCGGTCAGCAGGTTGGCATCCTTGTGCAAGAGGCGCCCGATCTCCTCCGCCCGGGCGGCGACTCCCTGACTGTGCGCCCACCGCCGAGGAAGCGCCTCACCGAGCTCCGCCTCCGCGATGCGCCCTGCCCAATACGGCGTCACCTGCGTCACCATGGGCAGCACCTCATCCCTGGGCGGCTTCCCGCCCGTCAGGAGCTTCTCCCAGCTTTCCTGGGCGTCACAGCACGCCTGCAGTCCACCACGGACACCAGGGCTCCCCGGGTCAACGCGGTGAGCTTGTCGGCGAACTCTGTATCCAAGTCATCGAGGGCGAAGGCCCCTTCAGCAGTCACCGGCCAGAAGGTAGTCGATGCCCTCAACGGTGTGCCAAACGTCCAGCTCGGCCATGCTCACGCTGTAGGCCTCCGCGCGCTCCCGAAGCTCCTCGTAGTCCATGTTCACCTCGGCGAGGAGCGCCGCGCGCTGGTCCCGTAGCTCCGTCGGAGTCCGGTGAATCACTGTCGGCACACTGCGCTCCCCACTTCCCATGAGGCTCAGTGAATCAGCCCGCACGCCGCCCCTGACGACACACAACTACTGCGGCGCAGCCGCCACCGCCGCCTGGGGGCGGATCGGGAGGCGGTTCACCGGGCGGCCGGTGGCCGCGCGGACCGCCGCCGCCACCGCCGCCGGGGCCGTGACCACCGGTACCGCGCTCGCCGCCTTCGCTCCGAACGGCGCCACCACGTCCCGCTCCTCGATCAGTTCGACGATCCGGATCTCCGGGGCGTCCAGCGAGGTCGGAAGGGCGTAGCCGGTGAGGTCCGGGTGGCGGACGACGCCGCGCGAGGTGCGCAGGTTCTCGGTCAGCGCCGCGCCCACGCCCTGGGTGATGCCGGCCTCGATCCGGGCCGCCAGCTGGCGCGGGTTGAGCACCCGGCCGACGTCCTGGGCCACGGCCATCTCCACGACGCGCACCGAGCCCAGCTCGATGTCCACGTCCACCACGGCCCGGATGGCGGCGAAGGCCATGCCGACGAACGCGTCGCCCTGGCCCGTCTCGTCCAGCGGCTCGGTCGGGTGCGGGCGGCACTGCGCGGTGGCCCACAGCTCCTTGCCGTCCAGCGTCTCCGCGACCGTGGTGCTGAGCACCCCGTCGTAGGAGGTGATCTTGCCGTCGGCGATGGTCAGGAGCTCGGTGGACATGCCGAACTTGTGGGCCAGCGGCTGCAGCAGCTGGGTGCGGACCATCTTCGCCGCGCGCTCGACCGCACCGCCCGACACCCAGGTGTGCCGGCCGTGGCAGGCCGGGCCGGCCGGCGGCTGGTCGGTGTCGACGGAGGCGACGTGCACCTCCTCGATGCCCAGCACCTCCTGGACGATCTGCCGGGCGAGGGTAGTGAAACCCTGGCCGGTCTCGACGGCCGCGCAGATCACGGTCGCCTCACCGCCGTTGACCTTCACCGTCGCGGTGGAGACCTCGTCGGTCCCCTCCGCGCCCAGCATGTGCACCATGCCCAGGGCGTAGCCGACGCCGCGCCGCACCGCGCCCGGCTCGCCCGCGCCCTCGGGGCCGCCCGGCAGCAGCCAGTCCTCCTCGGGGGCGTCCTTGGGCAGGGCGGGCAGCTCGGCGTCCCGTACCGCTTCGAGGAGTTCGGCCACCGGGGCGGGGCAGGTCACGGTCTGGCCGGTGGGCAGCAGGTCGCCGGTGGCCAGGACGTTCCGGAGCCGCAGCTCGACGGGGTCCATGCCCAGCTTGGTGGCGAGCTTGTCCATCTGGCCCTCGTACGCGGCGCACACCTGCAGGGCGCCCTCGCCGCGGACGTGGCCGGAGGGCGGGTTGTTGGTGCGCACGGCCCAGCCCTCGACGAACGCGTGCGGCACCACGTACGGGCCGGCGGCGAAGGCGACCGCCGCGGCCAGCGATTCGGAGGAGTCGTCGGCGTAGGCGCCCGCGTCGAGCAGGATCTGGGCCTCCACCTTGACGAGCCGGCCCTCGGCGTCGGCGTGGTGGCGGTAGCGCAGCAGCGTGGGGTGCCGGTGGGCGTGGCCGAGGAAGGACTCCTCGCGGGTCGCGGCCAGCTTCACCGGGCGGCCGGTGCGCAGCGCGAGCAGTCCCAGCGGCAGTTGCATGCCCGGGTCCTCGCGGTCGCCCATCGCGCCCGGCACACCGGTGACGACGACCTTCACCCGGTCCCGGTCGAGCCCGAAGCAGGCGGCGGCGAGGTCGCGGTCGGTGTGCGGGTCGGTGGAGGCGGTGTAGATCTCGACGCCGCCGTCCGGGCGCGGCACCGCGAGCCCGGCCTCGGCACCGATCGGCGCCGGGTCCTGACGACCGATCCGGTAGAGGCCCTCGACGACGACCTCCCCGCTCACGTCCGGGTCGCCGTAGCGCAGCGGGATGTGGCGGACCAGATTGCCGTCCGGGTGCAGCGGTTCGGCGGAGAACGCCCGCTCCGGGTCGGTGACCGGCTCCAGGACCTCGTACTCGACGGCGATGGCCGCGGCGGCGAGGCGCGCGGTGTCGGGGTGGTCGGCGGCGACGGCGGCGATCGGCTCGCCGTGGTGCCGGACCAGGTCCTTGGCGAAGACCGGCCGGTCGGCGATCTTCCGGCCGTGGCAGGCGTCGCCGGGCACGTCCTCGTGGGTGACGACGGCGTGCACGCCGGGCATCTCCGCGGCGCCCGAGGTGTCGATGCCGACGATGCGGGCGTGCGGGTGCGGGGACCGGAGCACGGCTGCCCACAGCAGGCCCTCCGCCCACAGGTCGGCCGCGTACGGGAAGGTGCCCGCGGTCTTGGCGAGCGCGTCGGCGGGCGGGAGGGACGCTCCGATGCCGTGCGCCGGGGGTTCGGGGGGCACCGGGGTGCCGCCGGCCGGTGTCGCGGTGGCCGCGTCGGGACCGGTCATCACGCTGCCTTTCCGCTGCCGCTGAAGGTCTGCTGGGGGCGGGCCGCCGTGCCGGGCGGAGCGATGGGGTCACCGGCCGCGGCGTGCGCGGGCCGGGTGAGCCCAAGAGTGAGGTTCCGCAGGCGGGCGCGCGGGGGGATCACGCGGTGCCTCCCGTCGAGGGGCCGGCGGCCCCACCGAACGGGCCCGTCTGGCGGGGGATCCGGGTGGTGTCGGTGTCGGCCGGCGGGCCGGGCGGAGTGCCCTCCGCGGCCTCGTCGGCCGGGCCGGCCGCCTCCGCCGCCTCGATCCGGTGCTCGACGACGTCGCGGACCGCGTCCAGGACGCCCCGGTAGCCGGAGCAGCGGCACAGGTTGCCGCAGATCGCCTGCCGGGTCTCCAGCTCGGTCGGCGCGTGGTTGCCCTCGAGCAGGTCGTGCACGGTCATGGCCAGGCCGGGCACGCAGAAGCCGCACTGCACGGCGCCCTTGGCGGCGAGCGCGCGCTGTACGTCGGAGGCCGCGCCGTCGGTGGCCAGCCCCTCGACGGTGCGGATCTCGGAGCCCGCGGCGGTCGCGGCGGGCACCAGGCAGGAGGCGACCAGCCGGCCGTCCACCTGCACGGAGCACGCCCCGCACTCGCCCTGCGAGCAGCCGTCCTTGGCCCCGGCGAGGCCGAGCCGCTCCCGCAGGACGTAGAGCAGCGACTCGCCGATCCAGGCCTCGGTGACGGGCCGGTCGGTGCCGTTGACCGTCAACAGGTAGGAGGCGTGCGGGTGTTCGCTGTGCGGGTCGTACGCCGCGGGCTCGTCCTGCGGTGCCGCGTCGGGTCCGGCGGCGTCCGGACCGGCCGGGTGGTCCGGGTCGCCCGACTCGCCCGCTCCGGCCGGGCCGCCGGCGGCGGCCACGGAGTCACCACCGGCAGCCGGTGCGCCACCGGGAACCGGCGCGGCGTCGACCGGCGCAGCGCCGGAGCCCGGAGCGGCATCGGATTCGGGTGCGGCATCGGATTCATGTGCGTCGCCGGAGACCGGTGCGGCGCCGGGAACCCGGGTGCCGTCGGGCACGGTGTCGCCCGGACCGGCCGGAGCGCGCCCGGCGGCCGGGTTCGCGGATCCGTGGCCCGGAGCGGCGCCCTCGGCATCGCGGTCCCCCGACCCGGCGGTGTCGGCGGCGGCCCCGGTGTCCGTCGACCGTGCGGCCGGTTCGGCGGCGGGCGCCACATCGTGGGCGGAGTCCGGTGCGTGGGTGTCCGATGCGTGGGTGTCCCGGGCGTGGGCGTCCGGTACGTGCGTGCCCGGGGCGTGCGTGCCCGGGGCGTGGGCCGCGTCCGGGGCGTGCGTGGGCTCCGGGGCGTGACCGGCGGCCGGGGCGTGACCGGCGGTCGGGGCGTGACCGGCGGTCGGCTCGTGCCCGGGAGCCGGATCCTGCCCGGGAGCCGGTGCGTCGGTCCGCGGAGCGGCGTCGGCGTGCTCCGGGTGGCCCGGGGCGGACCGGTGGCCGCCGTCGGCGTCCGGCCACGGGGCGCCGGCCGGCAGACCGCTGCCGTACGAGCCGCCGGAGGGCGCATCGGCGCCGAACCCGTCGCGCTGGCCCGGCAGTTCCACCTGCGGGGCGGCCGGCCAGGCGTCGCCCGCCCGGGGCTCCGGGGGCCTCGGACCGGCCGGCGCGCCGGTGCCGGGCCCCGCGGGGGCCGTGCCGCGCGCCTCCCAGTAGGCGCTGCCGTGGTCGTCGTACGGACGGCCGCCGTCGCCCGGGGAGCCGGGCGCGTCCGGCCCGGGGGCCGGGCCGTCCGCGGGCGCGCCGTCGGGACGGTAGGGGCCCGAGCCGTCCGGACGGTAGGTGCCCGCAGCGTCCCGGACCGCCGGGTCCGCGTCCCGGGGAACGGTCCAGTGACCGGTGTCCCGGCCGGCGGTGTTCCAGTGCCCGGAGCCACCGTCCGGCACCCCGGGGTACTGCCCGGGAGAAGCGGGGTGCTGCCCGGGAGAAACGGCGCCCGGGTGCGGCGCCCCGTGCTGCTCCTGGGGTGCGTAGTGCCACGGGGCGTCCGGCGCGGGGGCGGTGTCACCGCGTTCCGCGTCCCACCGGGTGTCGTTCGCGGCACCGGGGACGTGCCACTGGCCGGTGCCGCCCGCGCCGCCGGACTCCCGGAGCAGGTACTCGCCGGACTCGTCCGGGATGTCGTCGGCGGCCGGCGGGACCGTCCACGGGCCCGCGGATCCCTCGGCGTTCGGACCGGTCCAGCCGGTGTCGTGCGGGGCGCCGTGCGGGGGCCGCTGCTCGCCGGGCGCGGGCCAGTGGGTCTCCGGGGCCGGCTGGTGCGGTGCGGCGCCGTCGCCGAAGGGCATCGTCCACTGCCCGGCGCCGGGGTCGGCGTGCGGCGCCGGGTGCGCGGGCGCGCCGGAGTCACCGCCCGCCCCGGGCGTTATCGGCGGGGGGACGTAGCCATGGCCGGGCGCCGCCAACGGGTCGGTGCCCGGGGGCATGTCGATCATGTCGAGGAGGCCCTCCGGCAGTTGCACGAACGCCGTGGCCTCGATGTCGTACTCGCCCTGCGGCAGCGGCTGCCAGCCCTGCTGCGGGTCGGGGTCGTGCGGCTGCCCCGGCTGCCGCTGCTCCTCGGAACTCATGCGAGCGCCCTCCCCAGTGCTCGGCGGGCCAGTGCCGCCACCGTACGACGCAGATGCAGCACTCCCGGCGGCAGCGCCGGGGGGTCCGAGCCGTCCGCCGCCGGTGGCGGGTCGGGGATGCAGGCCGCGGCGACGTACTCGCCGAACGCCGTGCAGGCCTCGGGCGCCAGCGCGCGGTCGCCGTCCCAGTCGATGAGTCCGGCGACCCAGCGCTCGGCCTCCAGCGGGCGCAGCGGCATCGGGGCGACGGCGCCCACCGCGCAGCGCACCCCGCGGCGGGCGGGGTCCAGCACGACGGCGACGGAGGCGGTGGCCCGGCCCGGCCCGGTGCGGCCGGTCGCCTTGAGGAAGGTCTGCGGGGCGTGCAGCAGGGGCACCCGGACGAAGCCGACGAGCTCGGCGGGGCCGAGCATCTCCATCCCGGCGAGCAGATGGCTGACCGGGATCTCCCGCCGTGCGCGCTCCGGCCCCGCGATGATCAGCGTGGCCTCCAGGGCCGCGAGCACGGGCAGGGCGTCACCGGTCGGGGCGGCGGAGACGATGTTGCCGCCGAGGGTCCCGGCGTTGCGGATCTGCGGCGGACCGGCGGCGCGGGCCGCCGCGGCCAGTCCCGGGATCAGCGCCGCGAAGTCCGGGCGGCCCATACGGGCGTGGGTGAGTCCGGCGCCGAGCAGGGCGTGGCCGTCCTGGTACTGCCAGCCGCGGATCTCGCTGATCCGGCCGAGGCCGACCAGGGCCGCGGGGCGCAGCAGACCGGAGTTGACGGCCGCCATCAGGTCGGTGCCGCCCGCGACGGGTACGGCGGCGGGCATGGCGGACAGCGCCGCGACGGCCTCGTCCAGCGAGACCGGCAACGTCACCGTCTGCGCCGCATGCGGTGCGTGCGTGGTCAACCCAGCTGCCCCTTCCCGGTGTCCCGCCTGTTCGCCGTACGGTACGTGCTCACAGCCCGGACGTGGCAACTCTGGCACATGTTCACCGGTCCCCGACGCGAGGGTCCGCGAAGGGCGGTTCCGTACCGACCTGACCAATAGTCCGTTTTCTTCCCCTGTCACCCGTGCGTGCGCATTGCCATCT
The DNA here is from genome assembly GCF_040296705.1 of Streptomyces sp. NPDC002055. NCBI lineage: Bacteria > Bacillati > Actinomycetota > Actinomycetes > Kitasatosporales > Streptomycetaceae > Streptomyces > Streptomyces sp. NPDC002055. Next base: position 14,910 of record NZ_JBEOXS010000041.1, on the reverse strand, counting down.
TCGGGGAACCTTGTACGACTTCCTCCGCGGCGCAGACAACGGTCCCAGGGGTCCGGCGCACGGACGACCACCTTCCGCTCCGGCTCACACGATCGGGGGCGCCCCCTCGATCGGGCGTCCGAGCACCCCGCCGCGGCGGTGCGGGACCACCCCGGCGGGAGCGCGGCCGGGGGAACGGATGCGCCGCGCCCGGGACGCCAAGTCGCCCACGGCGCGGGGCCCACCGCTGCACGGGGCCCACCGCTGCACGGGGCCCACCGCGGCGCGGGGCCCACCGCGGCGCGGCGCGGCGTCCGGCGGGACCGGCAGGGCACCGCGCGGCCCCGCGACCGAAGACAGAGGCGAAGGCAGACACGAGCGCGGAGCCGAAGGCAGGGCCCAGGACAGAAGCCGAGGGCGGAGCCGGGAACCCCCGCCCCTCCGGGCCCCGTTCACCGCCGGCCCCCACCCCCGGACCGGCCGGCGCACCGCGGGGCGACGGCACCCCGGCACCCCGGCACCCCGACACCCCGACACCGACGAACGACAGCACCCCGGCACCGACGGGAGACCGCACCGGGAACAGGAACGGCCCCCGGGCGCGCCTCAGCGCGTACCCGGGGGCCGTGGAAGCCCAGTTGCGTCCCGGCGTCCGCCGGGCGGGCGGCCGTTACTTCTTGTCGCCGCCCTTGCCGCCCTTGTCCTTGTCGCCACCGGCGCCCATGGACTCGTAGATCTCCTTGCACATCGGGCAGACCGGGTACTTCTTGGGGTCGCGCCCCGGGACCCAGACCTTGCCGCAGAGTGCGACGACGGGCGTGCCTTCCAGCGCGCTCGCCATGATCTTTTCCTTCTGGACGTAATGGGCGAAGCGCTCGTGGTCGCCGTCGCCGCTCGACACCTGCGGCGTCGGCTCCACGAGGGTGCCGGTCCCTGCCCCGCGCTCGGGCTCAAGAGTGCTCATATCGGCAAGGGTACTCAACGCGGCCCTGCTCAGTTGAGGCTCGGGTCGTCGGGGTAGGTCGCCACCATGGCGAGTTCGTTCCGCTGCCGCCGCAGCACCGCCCGCCACAACTGCTCGGGGTCCGGCGAGGACACGTCACCGGGCTCGGACTCCACCACGTACCAGGCGCCGTCGACCAGCTCCTCCTCCAGCTGGCCGGGCCCCCAGCCCGCGTAGCCGGCGAAGATCCGCAACGAGCCGACGGCCGCGGCCAGCAGCTCCGGGGGCGCCTCCAGGTCGACCAGCCCGATCGCCCCGTGCACCCGCCGCCAGCCCAGCGGCCCCTCCCCCACGACCGCTCCGGTCTCGCCGGGCACCACGGCCACGCCGAGCGCCGAGTCCAGCGACACCGGACCGCCCTGGAAGACCACGCCGGGATCCCCGGCCAGCTCGGCCCAGGACTCGAGGATGTCGCCGACCCCCACCGGTGTCGGCCGGTTCAGGACGACCCCCAGCGACCCCTCGTCGTCGTGGTCGAGGAGCAGCACCACCGCGCGGTCGAAGTTCGGGTCGGCCAGCGCCGGTGTCGCCACCAGCAGCCGTCCTGTGAGGGAGGACACCTCGGTCATGAGCACATGATCCCGCACGTTCGCCCCGCGCGGGGAGTCAACCGGGCTACGTGGCTGATGGCAGCACGGGGCGTACGGCGGCAGCGGGGGCGCGCCCGGTGACCCAGCGGCGCGAGCGGTGGACGGAGCGTGTTGTCACACGTTCATGACGTGACCGTGGCGTTCTCGCCCTTACGGGACAGGGGCACTCGGCCCTTACCATTTCCCTTTGGCCCCTGCCCGACTCCAGGAACGCGAGATCCATGACCGGCACCGACGATGTCCTGCTTGTCCACGGCGGCACCCCGCTCGAGGGCGAGATCCGTGTCCGCGGCGCGAAGAACCTCGTGCCGAAGGCCATGGTCGCCGCTCTGTTGGGAAGCGAGCCCAGTCGGCTGCGCAATGTGCCCGACATCCGCGACGTCCGCGTCGTCCGTGGGCTGCTCCAGCTGCACGGCGTCACCGTCCGGCCGGGTGACGAGTCCGGCGAGCTGATCCTCGACCCGTCCCGGGTGGAGAGCGCCAATGTCGCCGACATCGACGCCCACGCCGGCTCCTCCCGCATCCCGATCCTCTTCTGCGGCCCGCTGCTGCACCGGCTCGGCCACGCCTTCATCCCGGGCCTGGGCGGCTGCGACATCGGCGGCCGTCCGGTCGACTTCCACTTCGACGTGCTGCGCCAGTTCGGCGCGGTCATCGAGAAGCGGGCGGACGGCCAGTACCTGGAGGCTCCGCAGCGACTGCGCGGCACCAAGATCCGGCTGCCGTACCCGTCGGTCGGCTCGACCGAGCAGGTGCTGCTGACGGCCGTGCTGGCCGAGGGCGTCACCGAGCTGTCGAACGCCGCCGTGGAGCCGGAGATCGAGGACCTGATCTGCGTTCTGCAGAAAATGGGCGCGATCATCTCCATGGACACCGACCGCACCATCCGGATCACCGGTGTCGACAAGCTGGGCGGCTACAACCACCGCGCGCTCCCGGACCGCCTGGAGGCGGCCTCCTGGGCGAGCGCGGCGCTGGCCACCGAGGGCAACATCTACGTGCGCGGCGCGCAGCAGCGCTCGATGATGACCTTCCTCAACACCTTCCGGAAGGTCGGCGGCGCCTTCGAGATCGGCGACGAGGGCATCCGCTTCTGGCACCCGGGCGGCCCGCTGAACGCGATCGCGCTGGAGACCGACGTCCACCCCGGCTTCCAGACCGACTGGCAGCAGCCGCTGGTCGTCGCCCTGACCCAGGCGTCCGGGCTCTCCATCGTCCACGAGACGGTGTACGAGTCGCGGCTGGGCTTCACCTCCGCCCTGAACCAGATGGGCGCGCACATCCAGCTCTACCGCGAGTGCCTCGGCGGCTCGGCGTGCCGCTTCGGGCAGCGGAACTTCCTGCACTCGGCGGTCGTCTCCGGCCCGACCCGGCTCCAGGGCTCCGACCTGGTCATCCCGGACCTCCGCGGCGGCTTCTCGTACCTGATCGCGGCGCTGGCGGCGCAGGGCACCTCCCGGGTGCACGGCATCGACCTGATCAACCGCGGCTACGAGAACTTCATGAGCAAGCTGGTGGAGCTGGGCGCGAAGGTCGAGCTCCCGGGCGGCTCCACGGGCGCCTGAGCCCGCCGTCCGGCTGCCGGGCCGCCTCGGGCGCCCACGGGAGCCGGACGGGGCTCAGGGCCGTGATCAAGGCCCTGGCGCCGGTCGACGGAGGCGGCGGGCCCTGACGGGCCCCGCACCGGCCGGCGCCGCGGCACGCACGGCACGGCCCCGCACGCACGACGAGGCACCGCAGGCACGACGAAGGGCGGCCACCCCGGAAGGGGTGGCCGCCCTCTGTGTTGTCTGTGGCCTTACTTGCCCTTGGCGGCTTCCTTGAGCTTGGAGCCCGCGGAGACCTTCACGCTGTAACCGGCCGGGATCTGGATCGGGTCGCCGGTCTGCGGGTTACGCGCGGTGCGAGCGGCACGGTGGGTGCGCTCGAAAGTCAGGAAGCCGGGGATGGTGACCTTCTCGTCGCCCTTGGAGACGACCTCACCGATGGTCTCGGCGAGGGCGGCCAGGACGGCGTCCGCGTCCTTGCGGGTCACCTCGGCGCGCTCGGAAAGAGCGGCCACCAGCTCACTGCGGTTCATAGTTACTCCCGTGTTCTTCTTGCCATTGAGGCGTGAGATCGAAGCCGATGCTGCCAGGGCCCTCGGACAGTCCCCGGACCCGGGTCTGAAGCCAGACCCTCGCGCCCGCGATACGCATCCTGCCCCCACCTGAGGCGGGAAAGCCAATCCGGCACCCTCGAGAGTCACACGGAAGACGCCACTGCCTCACTTTGTGACGCTCCGTCCACTCCCGGCAGCGCACCGCAGGGCCTGGCTTCAGGGTGTGCGACCCTTTTCTGCCCCCGTCACCCTATGGGGGCCACGGCGGCCCGGAGTCACGCGACGCGCCGTGCCCGGGCCCGCCGGAACCGGCCTACTGCTCCCCGGTGACCCCGGTCACCGCCGGTCCCGACGCCTTGGCGGCGTCCCGGACGGCACCCGCGACCGCGCCCGCGACCTTGTCGTTGAAGACGCTGGGGATGATGTAGTTCGGGTTGATCTCGTCCTCGGTGACCACGTCGGCGAGCGCCGCGGCGGCCGCCAGCATCATCTCGGTGTTCACCGTGCGTGACTGCGCGTCGAGCAGGCCGCGGAAGACGCCCGGGAAGACGAGCACGTTGTTGATCTGGTTGGGGAAGTCGCTGCGGCCGGTGGCGACCACCGCGGCGGTCTGCCGGGCCACGGCCGGGTCCACCTCGGGGTCCGGGTTGGCGAGCGCGAAGACGATCGCGTCGTCCGCCATCGCGGCGACGTCCTCGCCCGCGAGCACGTTCGGCGCGGACACGCCGATGAAGACGTCCGCACCGGCCACGGCCTCCTTCAGGGTGCCGGTAATGCCCTCGGGGTTGGTGTTGTCGGCGATCCAGCGCAGCGGGGACTCCGGGTCGGCGGAGACCAGGTCGGGGCGCCCGGCGTGCACGACGCCGTGGATGTCGGCGACGACCGCGTGCCGCACCCCGGCGGCGATCAGCAGTTTCAGGATGGCCGTGCCCGCGGCGCCGGCTCCGGACATCACGACCCGCACGTCGCCGATGGCCTTGCCGACCACCCGCAGCGCGTTGGTGAGCGCGGCGAGCACGACGATGGCGGTGCCGTGCTGGTCGTCGTGGAAGACCGGGATGTCGAGGGCCTCGCGCAGCCGGGCCTCGATCTCGAAGCAGCGCGGCGCGGAGATGTCCTCCAGGTTGATGCCCGCGAAGCCGGGGGCGATGGCCTTGACGATCTCCACGATGGCGTCGCTGTCCTGGGTGTCCAGGCAGAGCGGCCAGGCGTCGATCCCGGCGAAGCGCTTGAAGAGGGCGGCCTTGCCCTCCATCACCGGCAGGGCGGCCTTGGGGCCGATGTTGCCCAGGCCCAGGACCGCCGAGCCGTCGGTGACGACGGCGACGGAGTTGCGCTTGATGGTGAGGCGGCGGGCGTCCTCGGGGTTCTCGGCGATGGCCATGCACACCCGGGCGACCCCCGGGGTGTAGATCATGGAGAGGTCGTCACGGTTGCGAATGGGATGCTTGGACGCCATCTCGATCTTGCCACCGAGGTGCATCAGGAAGGTACGGTCGGAGACCTTGCCCAGGTGGACACCCTCGATGCCGCGCAGCTTCTCGACGATCTCGTCGGCGTGCGCGGTGGAGGTGGCGCCGACGGTGACGTCTATCCGCAGCGTCTCGTGGCCGGAAGCGGTGACGTCGAGACCGATCACCGAGCCCCCGGAGGACTCCACGGCCGTGGTGAGCTGGCTGACGGCCGTGCCGCTCGCCGGTGCCTCCAGCCGGACGGTCATCGAGTAGGAGACGCTGGGCGCCGTTGCCATGGCGGACTTCCTCTGCTTTCCCTTGTTTCGCGTGACGCGCGACCACAGGGGATGCCGGGACGCGCCGTACGATCGTCGCACCTACCAGCCGGTACACGGTAACCAGCCATGGCGCTCCGGGCCCCGTACAGCGGGCCGGGAGGCGCCGGCCGCGCCGGGCCGGAGCGGCGCACGCACCCGCATCGGGCGCCCCCCGCACAGCACTTCGGGCGCCCCTCCGCGGAGAAGGGACGCCCGACGTGCGAACGAAGGTGGCACCGACCCGCCATGCTCGCCTCGCGGCAAGTGGTCGCTCGAAGCGACTAAGGTTGGGCCCGGGGGCTTGGATCGGGCCGGTGCCACACTCAGGCTAACAAAGAGCCCCGGAAAGTCATTCCTGGGCGGCCAGTTGGTCCGAAATCGACCCCGATCAGCCGACGTCAGTCCCGCAGCAGATCCGGCACCCCGTCCGCGTCCGGAGCGTCCCGTTCGCCGGAGAGCACCGTCAGCCGCTGGGTGGCCCGGGTCAGCGCCACGTACAGCACCCGCAGGCCGGCCGGGGACTCGTCCGCGATCTCCGCGGGCGAGACGACGACCGTGGCGTCGTACTCCAGGCCCTTCGCCTCCAGGCTGCCCAGGGGCACCACCCGTTCGCCGAGGCCCGCCAGCCACTGCCGGGCCTCCTCGCGCCGGTCCATGGCGACGACCACGCCGACGGTGCCGTCCACCTCGCCGAGCAGGCGTTCCGCCTCCTGGCGGACGGCCGCTCCGAGGGTGTCGGCGGCGTTCCGGTCCCGCTCGCGGGCGGGGGCGCCGGCCCGCGCGGGGTCGCCGACCGGGCCGCCGGTCGCCGCGGTGTCGTCCGCCGCGGCGCCGTCCGCCACGGTGTCGTTCACCGCGGTTTCGTTCACCACGGTTTCGTTCGGTCCGGTGCCGTCCGTCGCCGAGCCGCTCACCGCCGAGCCGTTCGCCGCCGGACCGTCCGTCGCCGGGCCCTTCGCCGCGACGGCGAAGCGGGGCACGGTGCCGGTGGAGCGGACCGCCGCCGGGGACTCCATGCCCGGCATGGCCAGGGCCAGCACCTTGGCCGCGACCTCGGCGATCTCCGCCGGGTTCCGGTAGTTGACGGTCAGGGTGAACCGGCGGCGCGGCCGGGCGCCCAGCGCCTCGTCCCGCGCCTCGGCGGCCTCGTCCGGGTCCGACCAGGAGCTCTGCGCGGGGTCGCCCACGACCGTCCAGGTGGCGTGCCGGCCGCGGCGGCCCACCAGCCGCCACTGCATGGGCGTGAGGTCCTGCGCCTCGTCGACGATGACATGGGCGTAGTCCGTCCGCTCCTCCTCCAGCCGCTCGGTGCGGCTGCGGCGGCCGGCGGTGCGGTCGGCGAAGGTGGTGACCTCGTCCAGACCGGTGAGCTGGTCGAGCGGGTCGGCCTCCCGCTTGCGGGGGCGGGCCGGGGCGCCGAGCAGGGTGTGCAGTTCGTCCAGCAGCGCCACGTCGTGCACGGAGAGAGCTCCCCGGCCGTCCGGGCCCAGCCGCCGCAGGGAGCGCGCCAGCCGGCGGGCCTCGCGCGGGGTCAGCACCCGGCGCGACCAGCGGGCGAGCCGCCGTTCGTCGGCCATCGCGGCGAGCACCCGGCGCGGGGTCAGCTCGGGCCACCAGGCGTCGAGGAAGTCGATGAAGTACGGCTCGCCCGCGATGTCGTCGTCGAACGCCTGCCGGGCCTCGGCCGCCAGCTCCGGGTCGCTGTACCGGCGGCCCGCGCCGGACTTCGCCCACAGGGCGTCCAGCACCAGCCGGCGGGCCCGCGGGCGCAGCAGGTTGACCGGCGCGGTGCCGCCGAGCGCCGTCCGGCGGATGTGCCCGAGGTCCTCCGGGCCGAGCTCGATGCGGCTGCCGAAGGCGACCACCCGGAGCTGCTCGGGGACGTCCGGCGGTGCGGTGCCGTCGGTGCCGGGGCGCGGCAGTTCCAGGGCGCCGCGGACCGCCTTGCGGAGCACCTTGACCATCCGGGAGGAGCCCTTGATCCGGGCCACCGCCGGTTCGTCGTAGGTGGTGGCCTCGGCCCCGTCGACGAGTGAGCCCACCGCGCGGATGGCGACCTGGCCCTCCTCGCCGAGGGACGGCAGCACGCCCTCGGTGTAGGCGACCAGCAGCGGGGTGGGGCTGACCACGAGGATGCCCCCGGCGTACCGGCGGCGGTCCTGGTAAAGGAGGTACGCGGCGCGGTGCAGCGCCACCGCGGTCTTGCCGGTGCCGGGGCCGCCGCCGACCTCGGTGACGGAGGCGGCGGGGGCCCGGATCACCTCGTCCTGTTCGGCCTGGATGGAGGAGACGATGTCCCGCATGGCGTGGCTGCGGGCCCGGCCGAGCGCCGCCATCAGCGCGCCGTCGCCCACCACGGGCAGTTCCCCGCCGTCGAGCGTGGCGGTCAGTTCGGGTCTGAGCAGGTCGTCCTCGACGCCGAGCACCCGGCGGCCCTTGCTGCGGATCACCCGGCGGCGCACCACCCGGCCGGGATCCTTGGGCGTCGAGCGGTAGAAGGGTGCGGCGGCGGGCGCGCGCCAGTCGATGACCAGCGGGGAGTAGTCGGCGTCGAGCACCCCGAGCCGGCCGATGTGCAGGGTCTCGGCGATGTGGCCGTACGACCCGGCCTCGTCGGTGCGCACGGCGTCCTCGGCGGGCTCCACCGAGGTGTAGGCGCCGTCCGGGCCGCGCTTGCCGTCCTTGCCCAGCAGCAGGTCGATCCGGCCGAAGAGGAAGTCCTCGAATTCGCTGTTCAGCCGGTTGAGGTGGACGCCGGCGCGGAACACCTGCGCGTCGCGCTCGGCGAGCGCCCCGGGCGTGCCGACCTGGCCGCGGCGAGCGGCGTCGTCCATCAGGAACTCGGCTTCGTGGATCTTCTCCTCGAGGCGCCGGTACACCTGGTCCAGATGTTCCTGCTCGACCCCGATCTCGCGGTCCCGAACCGAATCGACTGCGGCATCCTGCGCGGCCACCCGGATCCCCCTTCTGACGTGCTGGGCAGCCGTCAACCGTACGCCACGGGCGCGTGCGGCGCACGCCTGCCCGTCCGGGGCCGGGAGGGGGAGAGCGGAGCGGAAGGGCCCGGTCAGCGGGGTGCGCCGAGGAGCGGCCGGGCGGGAACGCCGTAGCGGGCCGCGCGGGCAGCCGGACGGCTGCGGACGCGGCCCGCCGGGGGTGCGATCAGGCGTTGATCGAGACGAGGCGCTTGCCCGAGAAGGTCCGGACCTCGAAGTGGTCGATGTCGTCACGGGACATCGCGGCACCGCCGTGGACGTACAGCGGCTTCTTGCCGACCTCGTGCTTGCTGCCCGGGATGCCGTAACCCCATCGGGGGACGCCCCAGGACGTGATGACCTCTTCCTCGCCGCTCTTGGACACGGCGATGAGGTTGCACCGCTCGGGGCCCTTCACGTTCTTCAGCTCCAGAACCGTGTGGGTGCCCCAGGCCTTCTTCTCGGTGCCGACCGTGGCAGCGATCTTGGTGCCGGGGTCGGTTCCCTTGACCTTGTCGGTCATGTGGTTGAAGAACGCGTCCTCCGCCGGGCTGGTGGAGTGCGCGTGCGGCAGGGCGACGTTGGAGCCGGTCTTCTCCGACGTCACCGCCGTGGCGACCACCGGTCCGCCGATGATCAGCGCGGCGGCCGCCGCGACCAGGTACAGGCCGCGGCGCCGGCGCTGAGTGCGCCGCACCGCCACCTCGTCGACCAGCCGGTCCAGCAGCTGCGGCGTCGGCTTGGCGTGGAGGGTCGCGGGATCGGGCACCGCGGAGGGAGTCTCGGCAAGCGTGGCGAGCAGCGGTTCGAGGCCCATGAACTCGTCGAGCTGCTGTGCGCAGGGCTCGCAGTAGGCCAGGTGGTCCTCGAATCGGGCCGCGTCCGCAGCGTCCAGCACGCCGAGCGCGTAGGCACCGACGGCCTCGTGCTCTGAATGGCGCTCGTACGCTGTCATGCCGTCACTCCTCGTTCCTCGAGCGCGAGCTTCATGGAGCGCAGCGCGTAGAAAACGCGGGATCTCACGGTCCCGCTGGGTATGCCGAGTTTTTCTGCCGCTTCATTGACGGTCCGACCCTTGAAGTATGTCTCGACGAGCGCTTCCCTATGCGCGTCACTCAGGTCACCCAAGGCATCCGAGAGCGTCATGAGTGACAGAGCCTTGTCAATCTCATCCTCCGCGGGCATGAGTTCCAGAGGTGACGGGTCGACCTCCTGCGGGCGCGCCTGACGGCTGCGGTGCCCGTCGATGACGATGCGCCGCGCGACGGTCACGAGCCACGGCCGCACCGAGCCGGTGGCCCGGTTCAGTTGGTCCGCGTTCCGCCATGCCCGCACCAGGGTTTCCTGGACGACGTCCTCCGCGCGGTGGCGGTCGCCCGCGACCAAGCGGAGGACGTAGGCGAGCAACGGACCTGCGTGCTCGCGGTAGAGGGCCCGCATGAGCTCCTCGTCCGGCACGGGGGTGCCGACTCGGGGCTTCTCGGCCCTATGGCGCGTTCTTGAAGGACGATGTTCGACCACGGCCGCATCCTTGCGCACCCGAACCTCCTGGTCGAGTCCCAGTTTTGGAGAAAGGCTGGGAACGGTCATTGACGGAAGTCACGAAGTGGGGCGGGGGTCCGCAGCCCTCGTCTGCGGCGGACCCCCGCCCGTCCTCGGAACCACTGGCGTGGGGGAACGGTCAGTGGCCCGAGGAGTTTCCGGAATCTCCGCCGCTCTGGCCCGAGTCCGGGAGACCGTGCTCGCGGACCGCCGTGCGGCGGGAGGCGGCAACGGCGGGGGCGGACACCGCGTGCGGTCGGGCGCGGTCGGACTGGCGCATGGGTGTTTCCCCCAAAGATCTGGTGGACGCAGGCTTTTCGCTGCTTCCCCCATGAGTACGCGCGGGGCTCTCGATCGACTCAACGCCGCGACAAAAAGTTTGCGGATCGCTCGGCGGACGGCGGGCGATACGGGGGCGGCGAAGCGACGGTTCACGGCCCGCGGCATGACGCGTCTCACACTCGGGAATTCCACGGGGCGCGGGAAGGAATCCGCTTCAATTCCGCAGAGTCGACACACCGGACACATTCCGCATCGCGGAGGAACCGCCAGGAATGGCCGGAGCGGTGAAGTCCGTTGGGGCTCAGCCCTGACGTTTCAGGATTCGCTGTTGCTCACCGCGGGACTTCTCCTGGCCGCCGATGGACCGATGGTGACCGCCGACGGATCGCCGACGGCACGGGCCGCCGGCCGGGAGGTCCGGGGCGAGCCCGCGGGAGGTCCGGAATCGAACCCCCGTAACGGGGTACCCCGACCGGGTCGCCCCCGCCCTGGGGACAGTGGGCCTCGCGCACTGGGGACAGCGAGCCCGCGCCCTCGTGACAGCGGCCTCGCACCCCGGGGCGGGAGGCCGCACCAACCGGGTCTACGCGTCCCCGTACTTGGTGTCCGCCGCCGGGTCGAGCGCCAGCCGGTAGCCCCGCTTGACCACGGTCTGGATGAGCTTCGGCGCGCCCAGCGCGGTCCGCAGCCGGGCCATCGCCGTCTCCACCGCGTGCTCGTCCCGGCCCGCCCCGGGCAGCGCCCGCAGCAGGTCCGCCCGCGACACCACCCAGCCGGGCCGCCGGGCCAGCGCCCGCAGCAGCGCCATGCCGGCGGGCGGCACCGACCGCAGCTCGCCGTCCACCAGCACCGCGTGCCCGCGGATCTCCACCTGGCGGCCGCCGACCACCAACGGTCGTACCCGCCCCGGGAGTTCGGCGCAGACCAGCTGGACGAGCGGTCCGAGCCGGAAGCGTTCGGGCTGTTCGGTGGGGATGTCGTGGGCCTGCAGCGGCAGCGCGGTCACCGGCCCGACGCAGGCCGGCAGCACATCGTGGCGCAGGGCCTCGACCAGCTCCGTCAGCAGTCCCCGCTCCCGCGCCCGGTCCAGCAGGGAGGCCGCCGCGGGTGCGCTGGTGAAGGTGACCGCGTCCAGGGAGCGGTGCACCGTGGCGTCGAGCAGCCGGTCCAGCGGGCCGATGTCCTCCGGCGGCATCCAGCGGTAGACGGGCACGCCTACGACCTCGGCGCCCCCGGCCCGCAGCGCCTCGATGAAGCCCGGCAGCGGCTCCCCGTGCAGTTGCAGCGCGATCCGGCGCCCCGCGACGCCCTGCTCCAGCAGCCGGTCGAGGACCTCGGCCATCGACTCCGAGGCGGGGGACCACTCCTCCGTGAGCCCCGCGGCCCGGATCGCGCCCTTCACCTTGGGCCCGCGGGCGAGGAGTTCCACCCCGCGCAGCCGCTCCAGGAGGGCGTCGCCGAGGCCCCAGCCGTCCGCGGCCTCGATCCAGCCGCGGAAGCCGATGGCGGTGGTCGCGACCACCACGTCCGGGCCACTGCCGATCAATTCCTTGGTGGCGGAGAGGAGTTCGGTGTCGTCGGGCAGCGGAACGATGCGCAGCGCCGGCGCGTGCATCACCTCGGCACCGCGGCGCTCCAGCAGCGCGCCCAGCTCCTCGGCGCGCCGGGCGGCGGTGACACCGACGGTGAATCCGGCGAGGGGCGGCGGAGCGCTGGCCCGCTCCGCCGCTTCTGTCTTCTCCTGCATGGCTCTCGTCCCGCTTCGCAAGGGTGGTGCGTGTGTGCCGGCGGGCCGTCCCGGGCCCGCCCGGCTCTTCCGGGTCCCCGGAATCCTGTCAACCGGCGGTGACGGGCGCGGTACTCCTGTGTTTCTCCGCTGTTACGGCGCCCACCGCCCCGGCCGTGCGTCCTGCCGAGGACCGGTTCTCAGACCTCAGCGTAGGCGGGCTCCGGCCGCGTCCGCTCGGCCGTCCGGGCCGTCGGCGCCGTGCGCCGGAGGTATACCGCCCAGGTCACGACGGAGCACAGGGCGTAACAGGCGAGGAAGGAGCAGAACGCCGGGGTGCCGCTGCCCGTGGCCTGGAAGGACTGGCGGAAGGCGAGGTTGATGGCGAGGCCGCCGAGCGCGCCGGCCGCGCCGATCAGCCCCATCGCGGCGCCGGAGAGCCGCCGCCCGTACGCCGCGGCCTCCTCCCCCGCCAGGCCGCGGGCGACCGCCTTCGCCTGGAAGATGCCGGGGATCATCTTGTAGGTGGAGCCGTTGCCGAGCCCGGACAGGACGAACAGGGCGATGAACCCGGCGAGGAACACCGGCAGCGACCGCGTCACCGAGGCCTGGACGACCACCAGGGTCGCGACGGCCATCGCGGCGAAGTTCCACAGGGTCACCCGGGCGCCGCCGATCCGGTCGGCGAGCCGGCCGCCGACGGGGCGGATCAGGGAGCCCAGCAGCGGGCCGATGAAGGTGAGGGAGGCGGCCTGGAGCGGGGTGCGGTCGAACTGGTTCTGCAGGACCAGGCCGAAGGCGAAGCTGTAGCCGATGAACGACCCGAAGGTGCCGAGGTAGAGCAGCGCCATGATCCAGGTGTGGGCGTCCCGGGCCGCTTCCCGGGCGGCCCCGGTGTCGTTCCGCACCGGCGCGAGGTTGTCCATCCGCAGGGCCGCCAGCACCGCCGCGATGACGATCAGCGGGATGTAGACGGCCAGCACCAGCCGGGGGTGGCCGGCCCCGGCCACGCCGATGACCAGCAGGGCGACCAGCTGGACGACCGGGACACCGATGTTGCCGCCGCCCGCGTTGAGCCCGAGCGCCCATCCCTTCTTCCGCAGCGGGTAGAAGCAGTTGATGTTGGTCATGGAGGAGGCGAAGTTGCCGCCGCCGACCCCGGTCATCGCCGCCACCACCAGGAACGTGGTGTACGAGGTGCCGGGGTGCATCACGGTCGCCGCGGCGGCCGTGGGCAGCAGCAGGAGCAGGGCGCTGACGACCGTCCAGTTGCGGCCGCCGAACCGGGCGACGGCGAAGGTGTACGGGACCCGGAGCACGGCGCCGACCACGGTGGGCACCGCCACCAGGAAGAACTTCCCGGCCGGGTCGACCCCGTACTCCGGGCCCATGAAGAGCACCATCACCGACCACAGGCTCCAGATCGAGAACCCGATGTGCTCGGAGAGGACCGAGAACGCCAGGTTGCGTCCGGCGATCCGTTTGCCCTCCCGTTCCCAGAAGGCGGTGTCCTCCGGGTCCCACTGCTCGATCCAGCGGCCTCCCTTACGGGCTGTGGTGCTCGGAGCGGTCATCACGCCTCCACGGGTGTCGGGGCTGAGCGGCAGTCACCGCCCGACGGTAGGGAGGCCGCGTTTCAGCGCCGTGGCGACAGGTGACGCGGACGAAACCTTGCTCTCACCCGCCGCCCGGCGGTGCTGTGAGTGCCCCCGTGCGCGCCCGGCCCGCCCGGCGGCGGCCGCCGCCGCTGGGCCACAGCCGCACCCGGCGCCCGGCCGCCAGGTCCTCCGCCCAGCCGAAGCCCAGCACGAGCAGCGCGATCAGCGGCCAGGCCAGCAGGAACATCAGCGCGGTGTCGGCGCTCTCCAGCAGGGCGGACCAACCCGGGCTGTCGGCCAGCCAGGGCACGTCCCACAGCAGGTCGATCATCGGCACGGTCGCCATGATCGCGACCTCGTGCCAGAGGTAGATCGTCACCGCCCGGTTGTTGGCCAGCGTGACCGGCTTGTCCAGCCGCCCCAGCCGGCCCGGCAGTTCCCGCCAGGACGGGGCGAAGCTCAGCAGCAGCGCGCAGAATCCGAACGACCACAGGGCCTGGGCCAGGGGGATGTCGTTGAGGTCCAGGCCGTCCTCGCCCGGATGCCCCGTGGCCCACCACAGCCCGAGCGCCATGAACACCGGTGCCAGCGACGGGACGAGATACGCCGGGATCCGCCGGAGCAGCCCGTCGTGGTGCGCGAAGCCGAGGATCCAGCAGGAGCCGTAGACCACGAAGTCGGTCACCGCCTCGCCGGTGGGGCCGGGGATCTCCACCAGCCCGGTGCCGAGGACCGCGGTGAGCCCGAGCGGGGCGAGCAGCGTGGGCCAGGGCAGCCGCCGGAACGCCCGCAGCAGGAGCGGGGACAGCACCACGAACCAGAAATAGGCCCGCAGATACCAGAGCGGCCCCGCGGCCTGCGACGCCCAGCCGTCCTCCAGGAGACCGTCCGGGCTGCCGAGGTGCCAGGGGTAGGGCGGGGTGCCGACCGGGACGATCCAGCACAGGACGCGCAGCCACCCCCAGCTCCCCTCCCCCTTCTCCGGATGCCAGCCGGCCAGGAACATGCCGCCGAGCGCCACCGCGCCGAACAGCCACAGCGGCGGCAGCAGGCGCCGGAGCCGGCCCCGCAGGACGCCGGGCGCCGGACGCTCCAGCGAACGGGCCATCAGCGATCCGGCCAGCGCGAACATCACGCCCATGGACGGGAACACCAGCGTCAGCCAGGCCCATTCGAAGGTGTGGTAGCCGACGACCCGGACGAGCGCCAGGGCGCGCAGCAGGTCCAGATAGCGGTCCCGGCCGGGCCGGCCGCCGTCCGGGGCGGCCGCGGGTGACGGCCGTGCCGTCGCGCTCCCCGGCGGCGAGCAGGGCGAGCAGGGCCCAGCCGGTCTGCGAGGCCGT
>NZ_JBEOXS010000040.1:0-64255 GCF_040296705.1 Streptomyces sp. NPDC002055 | reverse complement strand
AGGCCGCGGTGTACGGGTGTACTCCCCGCCTGGCGGGTCAGTTCCTCGTGTGCGGCTCGCGCTCCGATACGGGCCACCACTCTGCTGGGGATCACTGTCGCCCCCCGCTCAGCCGGTGGTGGCGGGGGCGGGTGCGGGGTGGCCCCCGCGCTTCCGGTCGGCCCGGTCGGAAGCGCCGGAGGGGATGCGGTGGCGGTCATTGCACTCGGCTCCGGACGGGGCCGAAGTCATTCCGGGGCCGCTGGTAGGGGCTACGGGGGGCGGAGGTGCCGGCCCGGGATTCTCTCTCCTCCCGGCGGTGCACGAACTCCCCCAGGACGAGGTCGCCCTGCAGGAAGCTGCCGATGATCAGACCCAGTGCGCCCAGTCCTGCTACGACCAGGAATGCGCCGAAGCCACCGAAGTAGCCGGCGAAGCCGAGGGCCATGCCTGCGAGCAGGCTTACGGTTGCAGTGCTCATGTGTCTCGCTCCCTTTCCGGCCGTCATGCCTCGTCACGGTGCGTCGAAGCATGCCGATGCCGGGGCTACGTCACCCGGTTCCGTGTCTCTTCCTGTTCGTCTTCCTCGTCGGGCAGATGGACGTCATCGACGGTGATGTTCACCTCGACGACTTCCAGGCCGGTCATGCGTTCCACGGCCGAGATGACGTTGCCGCGGGCATCGCCGGCGACGTCGATGATGGGCATGCCGTACTCGATGACGACATCGAGGTCCACGGCGGCCTGACGCTCGCCCACCTCGACCTTCACTCCGCGAGCCACGTCGGGACGCCCACCGGGCACCCGGTCACGGACGGCCCCGAACGTGCGGGCCATTCCGGCACCGAGGCTGTGGATGCCCGGTACCTCCCGGGCCGCGATGGCGGCAATCTTCTCCACCACGCTGTCCGCGATGGTGGTCCTGCCTCTGCTCTCGGCCGCCGTGCCGATGCCCCGGCGGTCCTGAGACGTCTTGCCGGCCCTCAGCGACTGGTCTTCAGCAGTCGTGGGGCGGACGGTGGTGTCCGTCATGGGGATCTCCTCGTGATCCGCGCGGACACCGGTGTGGTGCCCGTCAAAGAATTGGACACACCGCAGCCCCATTCCTCACGCGTTAGAGTGATGCAGGTCACATATGTGCGGGTGGGGTGACCGGTCGGGGGTGCAGGTACGGCGTCCGATCCGTACGCCCCATGCGTCCCGGACACGGGAAGGTCCCAGACCAGGAGCGAGCGCCGATGCAGAAGCAGGGCGGATTCTCCTTGCCTCGGCGGACGGCCGAGCCCCGGGAGCGCGGCTCCGCCGCCCCCGCCGCCGTCGGCTCCGGGGCCGCCCGGAACGGCCTCACGGTTCTGGACGACCGGCTGCTGGCCGTGCGGGCCGGGGAGGGGGACGACGATGCCTTCGCCGTCCTGGTCCGTCGCCACAGCGGTCAGCTGCTGGCTCTGGCCCACCAGCTGCTCGGCAACCGGACGGACGCCGAGGACGCCGTCCAGGACGCCTTCCTCAGCGCCTGGCGCCGACTGCCGGAGTTCCGTGGTGACGCCGCCTTCCGGACCTGGATGTACCGCATCGTCACCAACCGCTGTCTCAACACGCTGCGTGGCGGCGCTCCCGCTCTTCCGCTGGACTCCGTGCCCGAGCCCGCGACCCGTAACGGACACAATGCCCCGGAACGCGCCGCCGTGAGCCACGCTGCCACTGCGGCCCTGGCCGAGGCGCTCCACGCACTGCCCCCCGACCAGCGTGCATGCTGGGTACTGAGGGAACTGCACGGCCTGCACTACGCAGAGATCGCGGAGGTCACGGGCACCACTGAACAGACCGTACGCGGCAGGCTCTTCCGGGCGCGCCGCTCGCTGACCGA
Organism: Streptomyces sp. NPDC002055; assembly: GCF_040296705.1. Taxonomy (NCBI): domain Bacteria; kingdom Bacillati; phylum Actinomycetota; class Actinomycetes; order Kitasatosporales; family Streptomycetaceae; genus Streptomyces; species Streptomyces sp. NPDC002055. The sequence continues at coordinate 62,409 of NZ_JBEOXS010000040.1, read as the reverse complement.
GGAGATGGGCCCATGGCGCTAGACGAGCCCCCCAGTGGGCTGCCGGCTCAGCAGTACGCCGTGGTGACCGGCGGGCATCGGTTCGAGGACGCCGCCGCGAGGATCGTCGGCGACCAGCGGCTTCCCTGCGGACGCCCGCTCAGTCACGTCTGGGAGCAGGCCCGTGACGGTATCCCTGTGGACCCCCACACGGCCGACTGCCCGCACTGCCGCGAGGCCGTCGCGGGCCTCGCGGCTCTGGACGAGGCCACCCACGCTCTGCGGGCCCAGGAGAGGCCCAGCGGGCAGACCCTCGCCGAGCGTGTCATGACCGCCGTCCGCGCCGAGACGCGGCTCGGACGGATGCTGCCCTTGGGCGCCCCCACCGAGGATCTGCGCATTGCCGAGACCGAAGCCGCGAGAGTGCTGCGCCGGGCGGCCGACAGCGTGCCCGGTGCACGGGCGGTCAGCTGTCGCCTGACCACCACGGATGACGGCGGCCGTATCCGGGTGGTCCTGACTCTCGCCGTGGGGCTGGACCGGCCGCTGGACGAACGAGCCGCCCAGGTGCGCAGAGCCGTGGTTCGCACCGCGGACCGCGCTCTCGGACTGGCTCTCGCCGATGTGGATCTGAAAATCGTCGACACACTGGAACCGCACCGGCTGAGCGCCCCCGGCGAGACCGGACATCGGGAAGGTGATGAGTGATGACGCCGGTCAGGACGGCGGACATGCACCACGTCGCCGCTCAGGCAGCCCTGGCGGTCCCCGGAGTGGCCGGGTTGCAGCCCACGCTGAAGCACCGGCTGGCCGGCGCCGCCACGCGCATGCAGCAGGCCCTGGGCATCGACACCCTGCCCGCCGAGGCCGGCATCCGCGCCGAAGAGCTCCCCGACGCCCCCGGGTGGCGGGTGGAAGTGCGGTGCATCCTGCACGACGACCGCCGCGCACTGGACACGGCACGAGAGGTCCGCCGACACGTCCGGTCCGCTGTCACCGGCCATCTCGCCCGGCAGGGCATGCCTGGGCCCGTGGCCGTCCAGGTGACGGTCACTCAGACCGTCGGCCGCACACCGTAGGACGAAGGACCCGATCCGGCCAGGTCGAGTCGGTTGGCGAGCGGCACCGGTGACCCGGGAGAGAGGGGACGCTCGTGGCGGCGGCCACAGCCCGGCGGGCAGGACCTTCCGCCGGGCGGCCTCTCCGGCGAAGTCCGCGCTTCGGGCTGGCGCCCTGCCTGGGCCGGGATGCGATGTACCGGCTCCCGGAGGATGGTGGAAGTGTGCCCCCGTTTCGCGGATGGGCAACGCCGAGCGAGGTGGGGGCGGCCCGCGAGGTCGTGATCGCGGCCGCTGGAGCTCCCGGGTCCGTCCCGGACCGTGGCGCCTCATCCCGAAGGGAACGAAAACCCGGAGGCCTGCTCATGGACGACAGCACCAAGAAGACCCTCGCTGCAGCCGTTGCGGCCGGTTACGTTCTCGGCCGGACGAAGAAGGGGAAGCTCGCTCTGGGCCTGGCAGCCCTGGCGGCAGGCAGCAAACTCAACCCCCAGGAGCTCGTGACCCAGGGGGTGCGCAAACTCGCCGAGAATCCTCAGTTCGAGCAGCTCAGCCAGCAGGTGCGCGGCGAGCTGCTCGGCTCGGGCCGCTCCGCGTTGTCGGCGGCGGCCAACCGCGGCCTCGGGTCCGTGACCGATGCCCTGGGGCAGCGCACGCGCGCTCTGCAGGGTGGCGAGGAGGCGCCGGAGGAAGACGAGGAGGAGGACGCCTTCGAGGACGAAGGCGAAGAGGAAGAGGAGGAGGAAGAGGAAGAGGCGGCCACGGACGAGGGGGAAGAGGACGAGCCCGAACCTGAGGAGCAGGAGCCCCGGAAGCGGCGCCGCCCGACGAAGAAGAGCCGGGAGAGTGAACCCACGGACAAGAAGGCCGCCGCGAAGAAGGCGCCCCCAAAGAAGTCTTCTCCCAAGCAGGCACCCAAGAAGGCGGCCGCCAAGAAGACTTCAGCGAAGAAGGCACCCGCCAAGAAGACGCCGGCCAAAAAGGCGGCAACCAAGAAGGCTCCCGCCCGTAGCGGTCGCCGGAGGTGATGCGCCATGGCAGAGGCGGACGACGACACCACGGAAAAGGGCGGCTCCGGCCTCGATCAGTTGCGCGACGAACTGGGCAACTATCTGATGGCCCGTACCTCACGGTGGGTGGAGTCGGCAGGTGACAAGCTGACCGGCCTCACCGATCAGCTCAGCAGCGGTGACGGTGACAGCGGGGGCATGCTCGCGATCGGCAAGCGTGTCCTGGGCGGCGAGAATCCCATGAAGGCCTTTCTCGGTGAGAAGGCCAAGGGCGTCAAGGACAAGGTCCTCGGAGGCGTCAAGGACGCCTTTGGTGGGGGTGGCGGCGGCAAGTCCGGCAGCACCAAGGTCACCAACATCATCGAGGTGCTCGACGTCGGCCTGCCGTTGCGCACCGTCTACGACTGCTGGACGCAGTTCGAGGACTTCAGCTCCTTCACCAAAGGCGTCACCAGCGTCAAGATGTCGGACGAGATCGAATCGGACTGGAAGCTCAAGGTTGCTTTCTCCAACCGCAGCTGGAAGGCGACCGTAGAGGAACAGGTGCCCGACGAGCGCATCGTCTGGAACTCCGAGGGAGCCAAGGGCTCGACCCGAGGGGTTATCAGCTTCCACGAACTGACGCCGAATCTGACGCGTATCGTCGCCGTCATCGAGTACTACCCCTCCGGCTTCTTCGAGAAGACCGGCAACCTCTGGAGGGCTCAAGGGCGCCGACTGCGGCTGGACATGAAGCACTTCCAGAGGTATGTCACCTTGGCCGCCGAGGAGGAGGTCGAGGGCTGGCGCGGCGAGATCCGCGACGGGGAAGTCGTCCGCACCCACGAAGAGGGCCTGGAAGACGACGAGGACCAGGACTCCGGCGAGCAGGAAGAAGAAGACGAAGACGAGGCTGAGGCTGAGGACGAATACGAGGAGGGCGAGGGCGAAGAAGAGGCCGAGGAGCCGGAAGAAGATGACGAGGAATACGGCGAGGAGTACGACGAGGATGAAGAGTGAGCGCGGTGGGGGGAAGGGAGGCCGCAACCGGATCGACGCCATACGGATCTCACAGGGAGCCGGCTGGCTCTGACCCCCACCCGCCCGTTCGCGGGTCTCTCACCTACCGAGGCCCGAGGCCCAGGGGCCGGGGCCTTTGCCGCGCTATCGCCGTCGCCGTCGGTTGACCGGAGAGGGCCGAGCCAGGAGGTGGGAGACACGCCATCGGTATGACCGCACAGGTTCGCTGGTGTGTCCGGTCTCCCGCTCTAGCCTGACCGCATGGTCCTGAGCACCGATGAACGTGCGCTGCTGACGCTGATCACGCAGTCCCCCGTGCCGGTGGTGATGTCCGACTTCTTCCACGAGCTGAGCCCGGCCGAGCCAGGCAGAATCGCCGGACACCCGGCAGTGCTCCGGCGGCAGATCCAGTGGTACCGGGTCTCTCTTCAGCTGTGGCAGTACAACCTCGTGCGCATCGTCGTCCCGGCCAATGGAGAACGCGGCGCCATGGTCGAAACCACCGAGGCCGGCCGCGCCGCGCTGGCGACCGGGAGTCCGTTCAGCGAAGTCAGCTGAGGGGTCCTCGCCAGGCGTGAAGTGCCGGGCGACAGGGATGATGGAACGGTGGCGGTGAGGTGCGGTGACTGAGCAGGACCTGTTGGTCGAGCGGCTGCTGGCGGCGGTGGAGCAGGCACCACCGGTCGATTCGGTCGCCGTGGTGGCCCGGATCCTCGCGGACCAGATGGGCGCACGCCAGGCCCGTTTCCTGATCACCGACTTCCACGGCGACGCCCTCTGGCAGCTCCCTCCCGTCACCACCGGCCCCGAGGGCAACCGCATCGATCTGCCCGGCACCGTCTATGACAAGGTGCTCCGGTCCCAGCAGCTGTACCTGGCCGACATCTCCGGCTCCGCGGGCGAATGCCGGGTGCTGGTGCCGGTGACCGCCCGGGGCGATGCCGTCGGCCTTCTGGAACTGATCACAGCCGGCCGCCCCAGCCCGCGCCAGCAGCAGCAGATCATGGGCGCCGCACACGCTCTGGCCTACGTGGTGACCTCCAACCGCCGTTTCACCGATCTCTACGAATCGGTCCGACGGAGTATCCCTCCGACCCTGGCCGCCGAGATCCAGCAGAACCTTCTCCCGGACGCCCTGTCCTGCCACACCGGCCAGGCCACCATCGCCGGCGCGCTGGAACCGGCCCACGACATCTCCGGCGACACCCTGGACTACAGCCTGGATGAAAAGAGCCTGCACGTCTCCCTCACCGATGCCATGGGCCATCATGTCCACGCCGCCCTGCTGGCCACTCTCACCGTCAGTGCCCTGCGCAACACCCGCCGCGCCCACGCTCCGCTGGCCGAACAGGCCCGGGCCGCACACCAGGCCGTCTGCGACTACGGACAGGACGCCACCGTCACCGGCCAGCTGCTGACCATCGAACTCTCCAGCGGCCGCGCGCATTTCATCAACGCCGGCCACCCCTGGCCGCTACGGCTGCGCGCGGGACAGGTCAGCGAGATCGAACCCGAAGTCGATCTGCCCTTCGGCGCCCCCTGGGACGGCGCCTACCGGGTGCAGGAACTGGACCTGGCACCCGGGGACCGGCTGGTGCTGCTCACCGACGGCATGCTCGAACGCAACACCACCACCCTGGACCTCCCCGCCTGCATCGAAGCCGGAGCCGGCCTGCACCCCCGCGAAGCGGTTTGCTCGCTGATGCGCGCACTACGGGAAGCCACCGGAGGAAACCTGCTCGACGACGCCACCGTGATCTGTGTCGACTGGCACGGCCCCAGCTCCAGGCAGCACACACCCGACACCGGCGTCCCCCGAAGCTGAACCCTCACCACCGCACAACGAACGCGCGCCTGCTCCGAGTGGCCGTACACCAGTGGCCACCGCGGCAGAACACCCGTGAGATGAGCACGCATCACCAAGCGCCCGGGGGATGCAGGCCGAGGTTCGGGTATGCCATCGAGCGACCAGAGAGGGGCCCACCGCAATGTCCGCAACGCTGCTGCGCGTGCTGGGAGCGGCGACCGCCGCCTACAGCGTCGCCATCATGGCCCGTCCGGCATGGCTGGCCAGGCCGTGCGGGCTGACCGACGCCGACGGCACAGTGCCCGCAGCGACCGCCCTGCTGATCCGCGCCATCGGCGCACGCGATGCCGCCATCGGCACAGCCATGCTCCTGGCCACCCGCACCTCCGCGCTGCGAACCGTGACCGCCTGCCGGATCGCCGCCGACCTGTCCGACGCGGTCCTCTTCGGCACGATGCTCCCCGACCGGTCCCGGCGCCTGAAGGCCGCAGGCCTCGCCGCAGCCTGGGCAGCGCTCTGCGCCGCCGCCACCGGCTCCCCGCGCACTCCAGCCCGACGGAGGTATCGCCGCTGCTGCCATTGACAGACCACGTCAGAGAACAGCGTTCCGGGCATGCACCGCGAGTACCGCGCAAACAGAGGAGGCCCGGATCGCCATAGGTCCCGGGAGGGGCACGCCCGGAAAGCGAAAGCCCCCGGGAGAGGGGGAACACATCCCGGGGGCCCGCTCAGCCCTCAAGAGGAAGGGCTTGGAGTAACCCCTCAAGCGTGGCACAGCAGGCACCAGCAACGGTGGTACGACACCGGCCCTTCAGGTGGTCAGTCTCCCCGGCGACCCGGCCGGGGGTCTTGCTCAGCGCGGCGAAAGGGCCGGCGGACGCCGCGGTGACCGTGACAGCGTGGCACCCCTGTCGCACGCAGGGCTGCTCTGCGGAATAGATGTCAGGGTGACGACGGCGCACATCTCCGACAGAGCCCCCGGGGAGCTTCCTCCCGCGGGGGCGGTACCCACTGGGGACGGTGGGCAGACAGGTTTCGAGGTCGGTACCTGTCTCCTCCAGTCTCCGTCTCATCACGGTGCCTCGCATTCGGGACTCTGGTGGGTGAGCCGGGGCGGTGGGCAGGTAGACGCGCGTCGACAGTGCCACTGGCCGCACTCCTTCTGCTTCGGCTGCTCCCGGCACGGTCCCGCGCATCCCCCTTGCCCGGCACACCCCGTGCGCGTGGGGCTTCGGCCAGCAAAGGGCCGGGAGAGCGCCGCTCATGTGCAGTCTGTGTGGGGAGGCGCGAGCAGTCGTCAACACAGAGAAATCAGATCGTCACGTCGGCGGAAGGGGGTGTCCGGTGGCGACGCACCCGAACCCGTTGAGGGCGCCCGGGCGCTCCGGGCGCCTGCGTGTGCTCCGCCTCAGGCGGCACGCATCCCTGTAGCCTGGAATCCCATTTCGGTTGATTTGAAATGTATGAGGCTTACTGTGGGCAACGCACTTGAGAAGCTCTTGGAGCAGCTCTCGCCGGAGAACAGGGCCTGGGTGGAGGCCCTGCCGACAGATCGGCGAGGGCGTCTGCTCGAGGAATGGCAGGAGAAGGGAGGCGCGACCAGTCTCGGTGGCGTCGACAGTGCGCCCAGCTATGTGCACGCCGACGAGATGGTCACCGAATTCCGAGAATCGGAGAACGAGTGACACCGGGCTCCTTCAGGAGCTGGCGCAGGGTGGGTGCCGGGAAGTAGTGGGCAAGCGCGACTCCGGCGAGCACGGGCTGGCAGGCACTGTTCAACGGCGGGCTGATCGCACCTCACTGGAACTCTGATCGAGGAGCGGCTGGCGGGCGGGGGCGCCGGCGAAGGTGGAGCCGCGAGGTAGACCTGGGGACCGGGACTCGGTGGCGTTCGCAGCACTACCCGTCACCATCTTGCGTCCCCTCACCATGCATAGATCGCGGATTCGAGTCTCGTCGCCTGCACGGCCGATGCAGGCTCGACCACCCTGGTCGGGCCGCTCCAAACCAGGCACTCCCCAGGGATTTTTCGGGGACTTTCGGCTCTGTCTCAGGGACTTTTCAGGGTCCGCTGAGTAGGAGGGCAAGGCCCTGACAGCTCTGAAAGACCCAAACCCCCAGGTCAGAGCCGATTTTCTGCCAGTGGAAGACGCTCGCCGAGTCGTGTCCCGCGCCGAGCGTGCCCGCCGCGTGAGGATGCGCGGACGGGGGCTCGGCAGGCACCGTGCGGCCACCCGCAGACGGCACCGCCGTAGGCGCTGTCCTGGGTGAAGTCGCCCTTGAACAGTGCCAGTTGGCGGCGTCGCCGGACAGGAAGATGCCCAGCGGCCACGCCGAACGGGGGTTCGCGCCCGCCAGGGCGAGTACGACGGTCAGCAATGCGGCGGCCACCCCTGCCATCGGCAGCGCCAGGTCCAGGAGCAGTGGGTCACGTCGTGTGGAATTCATGGGATCGCCTCCTGGTGCGACCACGAGTGGTGCAGCCACGATCAGTGTCCGCCGCCGGCGACATGCTGCGGGGTGTCCCCCTGGATATTGACGCGCTGATGACGGCGTGAGCCCGGTCCCTGACGAGCCCTTGATGCCTGATGGCGGCTCGGAAGGCGTTGCTCCCGAGCGCGAGTGGTGAGGTGTCCGCCCACTGGGCCGGTGACCGACCCGGGTGGCCGGGGTGCTGTCCGTGGCGGTTTCGGTCATGGGCGCATGGGTTCAGGAACCCTCGCCTGCCGGGAGTGTCTGCTGCGACGCGAGGTGCCGGGCGCCGTCAAGGATGCGTCAAGGCCATGGCTGCGGCCGTTAGGGAGCTGTCAAGGACGTCATTACTCGCCGGTAGGAGGGGTTTCCTTCCCTGTGGCGTCCGCAATTCCGCGGGCCCGGTCTCTGTCCGAAAAAGTCCCTAGGAGTGCACGGTGGCCGACGTGGCCTTCGTTGTCACCACGATCGCGGTCTTCGCGCTGGTGGCGCTCATCGCCAAGGGGGTGGCGAAGCTGTGACCGTCGAGAACGTTGTCGGACTGGTCGTGGCGGTTGCCCTGCTGGGCTATCTCGTCCTCGCCCTCATTTTCCCGGAGAGGTTCTGAGCACGATATGAGCCCTGCCCTCGCCGGTGTGCTCCAGCTGCTCGCGCTGATAGCGGCGCTCGCTCTGGCGTACCGCCCTCTTGGCGACTACATGGCCGCGGTGTACAGCTCCGGCAAGCACCTGCGCGTCGAGAAGTGGATCTACCGCGTCATCGGCGCCGATCCGGACACCGAGATGCGGTGGCCCGCGTATCTGCGCGGCGTACTCGCCTTCTCCGCCATCGGTGTCCTCTTCCTGTACCTGCTGCAGCGCGTCCAGGGCAGCATGCCCGGCTCGCTCGGCTTTGCGTCGATCGACCCGGACCAGGCTTTCAACACCGCCGCGTCGTTCGTCTCCAACACCAACTGGCAGTCGTACTACGGCGAGCAGGCCATGGGCCACGTCGTGCAGACCGGCGGCCTCGCGGTGCAGAACTTCCTCTCCGCCGCCGTGGGGATCGCCGTCGCGGTGGCTCTTGTCCGGGGCTTCGCCCGCTCCCGCACCGGGGAACTCGGCAATTTCTGGGCCGACCTGGTGCGCGGCACCGTCCGCATCCTGATACCGATCGCGGTCATCGGCGCGGTCGTCCTGGTCGCGTGCGGCGCGATCCAGAACTTCGCCGGCATCCACGGGGTGGGCACGCTCACCGGCGGCACCCAGCAGGTCAACGGTGGTGCGGTGGCCTCCCAGGAGGTCGTCAAGCTGGTGGGCACCAACGGCGGCGGCTACTTCAACGCCAACTCCGCCCACCCCTTCGAGAATCCGACCGGCTTCTCCAACCTCTTTCAGATCTTCCTCATCCTGCTCATCCCGTTCGCGCTGACCCGGACCTTCGGGAAGATGGTCGGCAACGTCCGGCAGGGTTACGCGATCCTCGCCACGATGGCCACGATCTGGCTGGCCTTCGTCGGCCTGATGATGTGGACCGAGTTCCACCACGGCGGACCGGCCCTGCAGGCCGCGGGCGGCGCGATGGAGGGCAAGGAGACCCGCTTCGGCGTCGGAGCCTCCTCGATCTTCGCGGTGAGCACCACGCTGACCTCGACCGGTGCGGTGGACTCCTTCCACTCCTCGTTCACCGGATTCGGCGGCGGCATCACCCTGCTGGGCATGATGCTCGGCGAGATCGCGCCCGGCGGTGTCGGGTCCGGCCTCTACGGCATGCTGATCATGGCCGTCATCGCGGTGTTCATCGCAGGCCTCATGGTCGGCCGCACCCCGGAGTACCTGGGGAAGAAGCTCGGCACCCGCGAGATCAAGCTCGCCGCCTGCTACATCCTCGTCACCCCGGCCCTGGTGCTCTGCTTCACCGCCCTGTCGATGGCACTGACCACGCCGCAGGAGTCGATCTACAACACGGCGGCGAACGCGGTCGGCCACAGCGGAGCGCACGGCTTCTCCGAGGTGCTCTACGCCTACACCTCCGGCGCCAACAACAACGGTTCCGCCTTCGCCGGACTGAGCGCCGACACGCCCTGGTACAACACCACGATCGGTCTGGCCATGCTGCTCGGCCGCTTCATTCCGATGGTGTTCGTCCTGGCGCTGGCAGGGTCCCTCGCCGAGCAGAAGCCGGTGCCCGAAACCGCGGGCACCCTGCGGACGGAGAAGCCGCTCTTCGCCGGACTCCTGGTCGGCACGATCGTCATCATCACCGGCCTGACGTACTTCCCGGCCCTGGCCCTCGGGCCCCTGGCGGAAGGGCTGGCGTCATGACCGGCCACACGACCCACGACACCACGCACGAGGAGCACCGCTCCATGTCCACCGCCCCTCCCACCCTGGCGCCCCATCAGGACACACCGGCCGGCCACGGGCCCGGCCGGGTCGGCGGCGGCCTGTTCGACCCCCGGCAACTGCTCAGTTCGCTGCCGGACGCGTTCCGCAAGCTCGACCCGCGGGTGATGGCCAAGTCCCCGGTGATGTTCGTGGTCGAGATCGGCTCGGTCGTCACCACGGCGCTGGCGCTCACGGACCCGTCCGACTGGTTCGGCTGGGTCATCACCGCCTGGCTGTGGCTGACGGTGATCTTCGCGAACCTGGCCGAGGCGGTGGCCGAAGGCCGCGGCAAGGCCCAGGCGGACACCCTGCGCAAGGCCAAGACCGACACCGTCGCCCGCCGCCTCGACGGCACGACCGAGGAGCGGGTGCCGGGCACCGACCTGCGCATCGGCGATCTGGTCGTGTGCGAGGCCGGCGACACCATCCCCGGCGACGGCGACGTCGTCGAAGGCGTCGCCTCGGTCGACGAGTCGGCCATCACGGGGGAGTCCGCCCCGGTGATCCGGGAGTCCGGCGGCGACCGCAGCGCGGTCACCGGCGGTACGAAGGTGCTCTCCGACCGGATCGTCGTCAGGATCACGACCAAGCCGGGCGAGACGTTCATCGACCGGATGATCGGTCTGGTGGAGGGGGCCGCCCGGCAGAAGACGCCCAACGAGATCGCGCTGAACATCCTGCTCGCGTCCCTCACCATCGTCTTTCTCCTCGCGGTGGTCACCCTCCAGCCCTTCGCGATCCATGCCGGGGCCGAGCAGTCCCTGATCGTGCTCACCGCGCTGCTGGTCTGCCTGATTCCCACGACGATCGGCGCGCTTCTTTCCGCCATCGGCATCGCCGGGATGGACCGGCTCGTGCAGCGCAATGTGCTGGCCATGTCCGGCCGGGCGGTCGAGGCAGCCGGCGATGTCTCCACGCTGCTGCTGGACAAGACCGGCACCATCACGCTCGGCAACCGCCAGGCCGCCGAGTTCCTGCCGCTTCGAGGTGTCACGGCAGCTGAAGTCGCTGACGCGGCCCAACTGTCGTCCCTCGCCGATGAGACCCCCGAGGGCCGCTCGATCGTGGTCCTCGCCAAGGAGAAGTACGGCCTGCGCGAACGGCACCAGGGCGAGCTCGCCCACGCCGAGTGGGTACCCTTCACGGCGCAGACCCGCATGTCCGGCGTGGACGTCGACGGCCACCAGGTCCGCAAGGGCGCCACGGGCTCCGTCATCGCCTGGGTCCAGGAGCGCGGCGGGACGGTCGCCGACGACGCCGACGAGAAGGCCAACACCATCTCCGAGGCCGGCGGCACGCCGCTGCTCGTGGCCGTCGAGGACGAGCGGGGCGCTCGGGTCCTGGGCGTCATCCACCTCAAGGACGTCGTCAAGGACGGCATGCGGGAACGGTTCGACGAGCTGCGCCGCATGGGCATCAGGACCGTCATGATCACGGGCGACAACCCGCTGACCGCCAAGGCGATCGCGGACGAGGCGGGCGTCGACGACTTCCTCGCCGAGGCCACGCCCGAGGACAAGATGGCGCTGATCAAGCGGGAGCAGGCCGGCGGCAAGCTGGTCGCGATGACCGGCGACGGCACGAATGACGCCCCGGCGCTGGCCCAGGCGGATGTCGGGGTGGCGATGAACACCGGTACCTCGGCCGCCAAGGAGGCCGGGAACATGGTGGACCTGGACTCCAATCCGACCAAGCTGATCGAGATCGTGGAGATCGGCAAGCAGCTGCTGATCACCCGCGGAGCACTGACCACCTTCTCCATCGCCAACGATGTCGCGAAGTACTTCGCGATCATTCCCGCGATGTTCGCCGTGGCCTATCCGGGGCTGGACAAGCTCAACATCATGGGTCTGGCCTCTCCGGAGTCCGCGATCCTCTCCGCGGTGATCTTCAACGCCCTGGTCATCATCGCGCTGGTGCCGCTGGCCCTGCGGGGTGTGCGCTACCGGCCGATGAGCGCCGACCGGATGCTCCGCCGCAACCTCGCCATCTACGGCCTGGGCGGCCTGGTGGCGCCCTTCCTCGGCATCAAACTCATCGACCTGCTCATCTCCCTCGTACCGGGCATCGGGTGACCGCCATGAACAACACCGTCGGCAACACCGCACGACTGGCCGGGGCAGGGCTGCGCGCCCTCCTCGTACTGACCCTGGTCTGCGGCGTCATCTACCCGCTGCTGATCACCGGCGTGGCCCAGGCCCTGTTCCACGACAAGGCAGGCGGGTCGGAGGTGACGAAGGACGGCAAGGTCGTCGGCTCCTCGCTCTACGGCCAGACCTTCGACCTGCCGAAGAAGGATCCCCAGGACGCCGAGGAGGTGCCGCGGCCGGACCCGAAGTGGTTCCAGCCCCGCCCCTCCGCGGCGGGCACCAACACCGTCAACACGCAGTACAGCATCCTGCTGTCCGGCGCCTCCAACCTCGGCGCCGACAGCAAGGTCCTCAAGGACACCGTCACCGAACGCCGGGCGGCCTACGCCGAGTTGAACGGTGTCGAGGGGAGTCGGGTCCCGGTGGACGCCCTCACGGCCTCCGCCTCCGGGATCGACCCCGACATCTCACCGGAGAACGCCCGGCTCCAGGCCGCACGCGTCGCCCGGACCAACCACCTGGACGAAGGCAGGGTCGAGCAGCTGGTGAAGGACCACACCGAGGGGCGCACCGCCGGATTCATCGGCGAGCCGCATGTCAACGTCCTCCAACTCAATATCGCGCTGAGGGACCTGACCCGGCACTGACGGTCCCGACAGCGGGAGTCGGGAACCGCGGGAGCTTCCCCTCTCTCGCTCCCGCTGTCCGGAGGACCGATCCTCGGCGTTTCTCGCTTCTTGTTCGTGCACAGAGGAAGGCGGAACAGCGATGACCCGGGTACTGGTGGTCGAGGACGAACCACCGATCGTACGAACCCTTGTCATCAATCTGAAGGCAAGACGGTACGAGGTGGACGCCGCACCTGACGGCGCCACCGCTCTGCTGATTGCCGCGGAGAGCCGGCCCGATGTGGTTCTGCTCGACCTCGGGTTGCCCGATATGGACGGAACCGAGGTCATCAGGCGCTTGCGCAGATGGAGCCGGGTTCCGATCCTGGTGGTCTCGGCCCGGCAGACGTCCGACGAGAAGGTGGAAGCCCTCGACGCGGGTGCCGATGACTACATCACGAAGCCCTTTGCGATGGACGAGCTGCTGGCCCGGCTGAGGGCAGCGGTCCGTCGCACCCGTGCGGAGGAGACCGTCGGCGAAACGGCGATGGTGCAGACCGATTCGTTCACCATCGATTTGTCCGCGAAGAAGGTGACCCGGGAGGGCAGAGATGTGCGCCTCACGCCCACGGAATGGCACCTGCTCGAAGTATTGATCCGGAATCCCGGGAGCCTGGTGAGCCAGAAACAGCTGCTCGGTGAGGTATGGGGTCCCTCCTGCACCGGTCAGGGCAATTACCTGCGGGTCTATCTGGCGCAACTGCGGCGCAAACTGGAGCCGGATCCTTCCTGTCCCCGGCACTTCATCACGCATCCGGGTATGGGCTATCGCTTCGAGAAATGAATGCCGGAATCTCCGCAGAAAGCGCGGTCGGGGTGATGAGCAGCCCGGCTGTACAGTCGACGAACAGCATGGATGAGCTTTCTCCGAGGATATGAGGAACATGAGACGCGGCACGCTCAGGATCTATCTAGGTGCGGCACCGGGCGTCGGAAAGACCTACGCCATGCTGTCCGAGGCCCACCGCAGAGTTGAGCGGGGCACCGACTGTGTGGTGGCCTTCGTCGAGCACCACGGCCGGCCGCGCACCGAGGTCATGCTCCACGGGCTCGAACAGGTCTCGCGCTGCGAGCTGGAGTACCGCGACAGCACGTTCACCGAGATGAACGTGGACGCCGTGCTGGAGCGCCGGCCGTCGGTGGCCCTGGTCGACGAGATGGCCCACACCAACGTTCCTGGTTCCCGCAACGCCAAGCGCTGGCAGGACATCGAGGAACTGCTGGAAGCCGGCATCGACGTCATCTCCACCGTCAATATCCAGCATCTGGAGTCGCTGGGCGACGTGGTGGAGACGATCACAGGGGTCCGGCAGCGCGAGACCGTCCCCGACGAGGTGGTGCGCCGGGCCGACCAGATCGAGCTGGTCGACATGTCGCCGCAGGCCCTGCGCCGCCGGATGGCGCACGGCAACATCTACACCTCCGACAAGGTCGACGCGGCGCTGTCGAACTACTTCCGGCCGGGCAACCTCACGGCCCTGCGGGAGCTCGCCCTGCTCTGGACCGCGGACCGGGTCGACGCGTATCTCCAGCAGTACCGCGCCGAGCACGACGTCTCCACCATCTGGGGTTCCCGGGAGCGCATCGTCGTCGGGCTCACCGGTGGCCCCGAAGGCCGAACCCTCATCCGCCGTGCCGCTCGCATGTCCACCAAGGGCGCAGGCGGCGAGGTCATGGCGGTGTACATCTCCCGCAGCGACGGCCTGACCTCCGCATCGCCTCAGGAACTGACGGTCCAGCGCACCCTGGTGGAAGACCTGGGAGGGACGTTCCATCACGTCATCGGGGACGACATCCCCGAGGCCCTGCTCGAGTTCGCCCGCGGAGTGAACGCCACACAGATCGTCCTCGGTTCGAGCCGCCGCAAAGCATGGCAGTACGTGTTCGGGCCGGGGGTCGGCGCAACCGTCGCCCGCGAGTCCGGGCCGGACCTGGATGTCCACATCGTCACCCACGACGAAGTCGCCAAGGGACGCGGGCTCCCCGTCGCCCGGGGGGCGCGGCTCGGGCGTACCCGCATCGTCGCCGGCTGGCTGGTCGCCCTGGCGGGCCCGCTCCTGCTCGCCCTGCTGCTCAACACCCTCGGCCCGGGGCTCGGTCTCGCCAACGACATGCTGCTGTTCCTGTCGCTGACCGTGGCCGCCGCGCTCCTCGGCGGTCTCCTTCCCGCCCTGGCATCCGCGGCGTTGGGGTCACTGCTGCTGAACTACTTCTTCACGCCGCCTCTGCATCGCTGGACCATCGCCGATCCGATCAACATCGTCGCCATCGTGATCTTCTTCGGGGTTGCCGTTGCGGTGGCATCCGTGGTCGACCTCGCCGCTCGGCGCACTCATCAGGCAGCCCGGCTGCGCGCGGAGTCCGAGGTTCTCTCCTTCCTGGCCGGGAGCGTCCTGCGGGGGGACAACAGTCTCGAAGCTCTGCTGGAACGGGTGCGAGAGACGTTCGGAATGGACTCGGTGGCCTTGCTGGAGCGCGCGGGCGATGTTGCCCCGTGGCTGTGCGTGGGCAGTGCCGGCCCGAGGCCCGCGGGGCGCCCCGAGGACGCGGACGCCGATATGCCCGTCGGCGAACACATGGCCCTGGCACTCAACGGTCGGGTTCTTCCCGCCGAGGACCAGCGGGTGCTCGCCGCCTTTGCCGCCCAGGCTGCCGTCGTCCTGGACCGTCAGCGGCTGGTGGGGGAGGCGGAGCGGGCCCGGGAGCTCGACGAGGGGAATCGCATCCGCACCGCGCTGCTCGCCGCTGTCTCCCATGACCTGCGCACTCCGCTGGCCGGGATCAAGGCCGCGGTCACCTCGCTGCGCTCCGACGACGTGGCCTGGTCCGCCGACGACGAGGCCGAACTGCTCGCCGGAATCGAGGAGGGTGCGGACCGGCTGGACCACCTCGTGGGGAACCTGCTCGACATGTCCCGGCTGCAGACCGGCTCCCTCAGCCCGCTGATCCGTGAGGTCGACCTGGACGAGGTGGTGCCGATGGCGCTCGGTGGTGTGCCCGAGGGGAGCGTGCACCTGGATATCGCGGAGAACCTGCCGATGGTGGACGTCGACCCCGGGCTGCTGGAGCGCAGCGTGGCCAACATCGTGGAGAACGCCGTCAAATACAGCCCCGAGGACTCAAAGGTGCTGGTCTCCGCGAGTGCGATCGGTCTGCGTGTCGAGGTGCGCGTGATGGACCGTGGCCCCGGAGTCCCGGATTCCGGGAAGGATCGCATCTTCGAGCCCTTCCAGCGGTACGGGGACGCGCCGCGCGGCGCCGGAGTCGGGCTCGGTCTTGCCGTGGCCCGGGGCTTCGTCGAGGCCATGGGCGGCACGCTCTCCGCTGAGGACACGCCCGGCGGCGGTATGACCATGGTGCTGAGCCTGCGCTCCGCCAAGGGCCGTCCGCCGGTGCACCCCGACCTTCCGCCTTCGGCCTCGACCTGACCCCTGTCCAGTGCCTCCGGCCCCGAGGAGGCGTGGTGCCGGCCGGCCGGAGTGCAGCGGCCGGGATCGGCTGGACCATGAGCCGGGGCGACGCGTGCCGTGCGGCACCAGGGGCAGTGCGCCTGACGTGCGCCCATGCTCCCGTCCGATCGGGGTGCGAGCGAGTCCGTCCGGGGGAGTGGCCGTCAACGGTGCGTCAAGGCCGACGGATCCTGCGCCAACGGTGGAAGGACCCGTCGGCGGTGGGGCCCCACCGCCGACGGGCCGAGCGCAGGCAGGGCGATGCCGGACTGCCTGCGCTCCCACCTCGGGAGCGTGTCAGGCCCGGGTGGGGGAATGTGAGGGTGCGGACGGGGGGAGCCGCCCGCCCCTGGGGACTTCGGGTGTCCCTGACGGTGAATCTAGCGGATGGCGGTGTCAGTGGGATCCGGGCCGCGCTTTTCTTTGCGGATTACTGACGGGCTTTCGCTCGGCGGTGTGCCGAAATGGCGTCGAGATCTCGTGGTCGTGCTCATTGCTGTTCAGGGGGAGGAGCCGCGACTCAGGTCCTGGTTCCGGACGCTCCGGAGGCGACAACACCTTGCGGCGGTCGCGATATCAAGGTCTCGTCAGAATTCCTGTCGGCGCATCAAGTGCCCGCGGGGAGGACCAGACCGAGTCGGCGTGGAGGAAAACTTACCGGGAATCTACGAGCTACGAAGCGGACATCAACAGCAGAACTCTGTGCAAATGGCGGAGCGGGCCTGGGCGATCCCGGCCGCCGGCGGCAGCGTCCTGGACCGCTGGCCGGACATCGCGGAAGCCATGGCCTGTGGCGTTCCCGGACGTAACCTTGACCACCGCCCGTACGGGCAGTACTTCACGAGGGGACGTCACCCTTCGCGACGGCCCGGCCTGGCACTGCGACCCCGAGCACACCGCCAGCCGTGTCAACAAGGTCGACTACTACTGCACGACCGACGTTCACGTACGTGCGTACCGCAGGAACGAAATACGGCTGGGTTTACAACGGCTACCTGAGAGACGGCGGCAGGGACATTGTGCAGTGCTGATCACGACCGGCAAGTGAGCTGATCGTGTGTCGGCAGGCCGTCGGCCGACAACTGGTACGGACACCGAGTCCTGGCCCGGTGTCCGTACCGGCCCAGGGTTCCTGATGTCCATGAGCGCGGCAGAACCGGGGCCACCGATCATGTGCAGCAGTCGCAGCCGGGGCGACAGCCGCAAGCGTCGGTCTCAGGCGCCGATGCGGTCACAGCCGCAGTGGTGGGCGCGCAGCAGCCCTTGCCCTGCCAGGCGTCTCGGCCTTCCTTGACCGCGATGGCGGCGATGACGAGAGCGGCTGTCGGGTCGGCCCACGACCATCCCACGGTGGCGTTGAGGAGCAGGCCGGCCAGGAGGACGGCGGACAGGTAGGTGCACAGGAGTGTCTGTTTGGAGTCGGCGACCGCGCTGGCGGAGCCGAGTTCGCGGCCGGCCTTGCGCTGGGCGGCCGACAGGAACGGCATCACGGCCAGGGACAGCGCGGCGATGACGATGCCGGGGACGGAACGTTCGGCCTCACCGGTGCCGGCCAACGTGCGAGCTGCGTCGATGGCGACGTAGGCGGCCAGCGCGAAGAACGACACCGCGATGATCCGCAGGGTCTTCTTCTCCCTCGCCTCGCGCACGGCGTGCTCCCGGGCCGAGAACTGCCAGGCGACGGCCGCCGCGGAGGAGACCTCGATGACCGAGTCCAGCCCGAAGCCGATCAGCGCGGTGGAGGAGGCGATCGTCCCGGCGGTGATCGCGACGATCGCCTCGATGACGTTGTAGGTGATCGTCGCCGCGACCAGCAGCCGTATCCGTCGAGCCAGGGCGTCCCGGCGGGCCGGGGCCGGGCCTATACCCATGGGTATCCCGGCGGTCATCAGCAGCAGCCCTTCTCGTCGGCGTCCGCACAGGTCTTGTCGGCCTCGACGGCCACCACGGCGGTGCGCAGGTCGTCCAGCGCATGACCGAGACGTTCGTCGGCGAGCTCGTAACGGGTGCGGCGGCCGACCGGCACGGCCACGACCAGGCCGCAGTCACGCAGGCACGCCAGGTGATTGGACAGTCTGGTCCGGGAGATCTCCAGGGTGTCGGCGAGATCGGCGGGGTGGGCCGGGGCCTCGCGCAGTGCGAGGAGAATCCGGCAGCGGATGGGGTCGGCGAGGGCGCGGCCGAACCGCGCCAGGACCTCGATGTCGGTAGCGAGCGTCAGCACACCAGTCACGGTACACGAAATCCTGAATCCATAAACCCGTGAACCGTTGATCACTGTGCTGGGCTTCTCACTTGCCGTCGGCCTGTGGAGGGCGCGGTGGCGCTCCCGGCCTCCACCGGCCTCGACGATGCGGCTCCCCGTGCCGGTGCCTTGTCAGGGCAGGTCGGACAGCTGGAATCGCAGTCGGCAGATCACCGCGTCGGTGTCCCGGCGTACGGCGTGGGCGACGACCGCGCCGCGCTGGTTCTGCAGCAGGCGCTGCCACAGGCGAGCGGGTTCGACCTCCGGGATGAGGACGGTGATCCGGGTACCGGGAAGTGTCTCGGACAGCTCCCGGACATAGGTGGTGATGGGCCGGCCGAGGGAGCGGTGGGCCGACTCCAGTTGCACCAGGGGGACGCCGGGGTTCCACAGTGCCCAGTCCATCATCAGCGCCTCGGTCCGGGTGCGGTCCTCGGGGTCGGTGTGGCGGACGGTGATCGCGCGCACCTCGTCGCCGAGGGACACGGCGGCGGTCAGCGCCTCACTGGTCAGCCGGCTCAGCGAGGAGACGGGGACGATGACCAGCGAGCGGTCGCGGTGCGGGGTTTCCGGGATGCGGCCGAGACCGAGGCGCTCCCCGATCCGGGTGTACGCACGGTGCACGATCTCGAACGCGGCGACCAGCAGCGGCAGCGCGAGGACGATCAGCCAGGCTCCCTCCTGGAACTTGCCGGCTGTGACGACGACGGCGCTGACGCCGGTGAGCAGTGCGCCGACCCCGTTGAGCAGGGCCTTTCCCTTCCATCGACGGCCGCGGACGCGGCGCCAGTGGATGACCATGCCGGTCTGGGCGACGGTGAAGCCGATGAAGACGCCGATCGCGAAGAGGGGGACCAGGGTGTTGGTGTCGCCTCCGGAGAAGACCAGAAGCAGTGCCGAGACGGCGGCCAGGGCCAGAATGCCGTGGCGGTGGACCTGGCGGTCGGCCTTCAGCCCGAAGACGTGCGGCAGATAGTTGTCGCGTGCCAGCAGCTTGAGGAGGACCGGGAGCCCGCCGAAGGAGGTGTTGGCGGACAGCGCCAGCAGCAGCATGGTCGCGAACTGGATGACGTAGAAGCCCATGTTGTGACCGATGGACGCGTCGGCGAGCTGGGCGAGGACGGTGACACCTTCGACGGGCTGGAGTCCGAAGCGGGAGATCAGGACGGACAGGCCGATCAGCATCACCCCGAGCAGGGCGCCCAGGGCCACTTCGGCGTGCTGCGCTCGCCGGGCCGCGGGTGACCGGAACGACGGTACGGCGTTGGCGATGGCCTCGACCCCGGTCAGTGCCGAACAGCCCGAGGCGAAGGCCTTGAGCAGCAGCAGCGCGCCGACGGTGGTGGCGTTGTCGGCGAGGGCCGAGGCGTGACCCGCGGCGGCTTCGGTGGAAGCGGGGCTGTCCCGGAAGAGGCCGACCGTGATGAGGACCAGGATCGAACCGATGAAGACCGCGGTCGGCGCGATGAAGGCCCGGGCGGAGTCGACGATCCCGCGCAGGTTCACGCCGGTGATCAGGACCAGCACGCCGAGGCAGAGCCACAGCCGGTCCTCGTAGAGGGCGGGGAAGGCCGAGGTGAGCGCGGCGACGCCGGCCGTGACCGCGACGGCGACATTGAGGACGTAGTCCAGGACCAGGGAGGCGGCCGCGACCAGGCTGGTACGCCGTCCCAGGTGTGCTTTCGCCACCGCGTAGCTGCCGCCGCCGTCCGGGAACGCGGCGATCACCTGCCGGTAGGAGGCGACGAGCACGGCCAGCAGGAGGGCGATCGCCACGGTGACGGGGAGGGTGAAACCGAGCCCGTAGCCGCCTGCCGCGGCCAGCACCAGGACGATGGCCTCGGGCCCGTAGGCCACGGAGGCCATCGCGTCGAGCGAGAGCGCGGCGAGGCCGGTCACCGCGGTGAGCTTGTGACGGGCGTCGCTATCGGGGGGTTCCTCTGCGTTGGGTGCGGTGCCGGATTCGGTGGCGAGAACGGACATACGAAGACTCCTCCTGTCAACGGTCAGCTCAGGGTGAGCCCGGATCGCATCGGCTGCAGGCAGCGTTTGCGCGTTCTTGGCGCGAAACGGAAGGGTCTTAACGTCCTTTTGGCGGATGCTCGGACCTGCGGATACGCGCCCAGCGGTTGCCGCGGCGCCGGGAACAGAGCGGAGCTTGTGTTCTGCGGTGCGATCTGCCTCCGGCCGCGTCGCAGTGCTCCGCTCCGTCGGCCCGCCTCTACGTTCTGCCCTGCGCGGCAGTCGGGTGGCCGGAGGTGAGCCCTCTCTCCCACTTCGTCACGTTGTTCCTCTTCGGGCAGGGAGAGGTGGCGCCGGTCAGTCGTGAGCTGCTGCGCGAGGCTGAACCGGTTTCGCGACCGCCGGCCCTGCGTCCACGCCGGCTGAGTCCGGGGTCGGCGGTCCATGTGTTGATGCCGGTGCTGTCCACGGAGCGCCGCTTCTCGCCTGCTTCTGCGGAGCGCACCACGGCCCGGGCTCACACTCCTTCGGCGGCGGGCAGTGACACCACCATGGTCAGCCCGCCCCCAGGCGTGTCCTCGGGGGAGAGGGTGCCGCCCATCGCCTCGGTGAGCCCACGGGCCAGCGCGAGGCCGAGGCCGAGCCCGGCGGAGTTGTCGCGGTCGCCGAGGCGCTGAAAGGGTTCGAAGACCCGCTCGCGATCGGCGGCGTCGATGCCCGGGCCGCGATCGGCGATCCTGATCTCGACCCGCGAGGCCAGCGCGCTCGCCGTCACCAGGACCGGACGGTCGCCGGACGAGTGGCGGAGGGCGTTGCTCACCAGATTGGCCAGCACCCGTTCGAGGAGGGGCGGATCGACCATGACGGCCGATACCGACTCCAGGTCCTGGACGTCGACACGGCGCCGGGCCGCTGCATCCAGGTCGAGCGAGTCCACGGCGACCGGAAGCACTTCCTCGAGTGTGGCGGACCGTAGTTCGAGGTTCAGGGCGCCGGCCTGGAGGCGGCTCAGGTCGAGCAGGTTCTCCACCAGGCGGTGCAGCCGCAGCAGCGACGTCTCCGCGGAGGCCAGGAGCTCGGCCCGGTCCTCGTCGGAGAACGCGACGTCCGTGCCGCGCAGGGAGCCGATGGCGGCCAGCGCGCCCGCCAGCGGGGTGCGCAGGTCGTGGCTGACCGCTCGGAGCAGGGCCGTACGCAGCTTGTCCGCCGCCTTGATGGGCTCCACCTCGGCCGCGGCCTCGGCCAGGCGGGCCTTCTCGACGGCGGCGCCGACGTGTGCGGCGAAGGCCGTCAGCACCCTCCGGTCGGAGGACGGCAGCAGACGCCCGCGGAGGATGAGGGACGCCTCGGGGCCTGCGGCCACCACCAGAGCGGGGTCCGGTCCGGCAACGGCTCCGGGGGACTCCAGGGCAAGTTCGACGGCCTCCATGCCGAAGGTTTCCTTCGTACGGTCCAGCAGCGCGGGGAGCGTCTGGTCGCCCCGGACGATGCTGCCCGCCAGGGAGGACAGGGTCTCGGCCTCGGCCGTGGCCCGCGCGGCGCGGCGGGACAGCCGCAGGGACCGGTCCACCACGGTCGCCACTGTCGTGGCCACACAGGCGAAGACCGCCAGGGCCAGCACACTGTCCGGGTCGCCCATGGTGAATTCGCCTACGGGCGGCATGAACCAGTAGTTGAGCACCAGCGCGGCGGTGAGCGCCGCGATCAGGGCGGAGGTGACCCCGCCGATGCACGCCACGCCCACCACGATCAACAGGAACAGCAGCGCTTCGCTGGTGAGGTTCAGCGTTCCGCGCATGTGGTCCAGGGCCACGCTGAGGAGTGCGGGGAGCAGCAGGGCGGCGATCGGCCCTGCGGCGAGCCGGGAAGCGGGGAGGGTGCGCCTGCGGGACGGCAGGAGCCTGCCGCGTCCCGCCCGCTCGTGCGTGACCATGTGGACGTCGATGTCCTCGGACAGCTCCACCACCGTCTCGCCGATCCCCCTTCCGGTGAGGAAGCGGTCCAGCCGGCCGCGGCGGCTCGTCCCCAGCACGAGTTGGGTGGCGTTCTCCGCCATCGCGAAGTCGACCAGGGCGAGGGGCACTTCGTCGCCGACGACCGAGTGGTAGCTGCCGCCCAGACTCTCGACGAGGGCCCGCTGACCGGCGAGCGCCGCGTGCGACACCCCGGCGGCGAGGCCGTTGCTGCGGGTGACGTGCACGGCGAGCAGCCCCCCGCCGGCGGACCGGCCGGCGATCCGCGCGGCACGGCGGACGAGGGTTTCCCCCTCCGGGCCGCCGGTGAGGGCGACCACGACCCGCTCCCGGGTCTCCCAGACACCCCCGATGCCGTGCTCGCTGCGGTACTTCTGCAGCGCCTCGTCCACCCGGCCCGCCAGCCACAGCAGAGCCAGCTCCCGCAGGGCGATGAGATTGCCCGGCCGGAAGTAGTTGGCGAGAGAGGCGTCGATCCGTTCCGGCGGACAGATGTTGCCGTGCGCCATCCTGCGGCGCAGTCCCTCCGGGGGGATGTCGACGAGTTCGATCTCGTGCGCGCGGCGGACGAGATCGTCGGGGACGGTCTCCCGCTGAGGAACACCGGTTATCTTGCCGACGACGTCGCTGAGCGAGTCCAGGTGCTGGATGTCGAGTGTGGTGACCACATCGATGCCGGCGGCCAGGATCTCCTCGATGTCCTGCCAGCGCTTCGGGTGCCCGCCCGCTCCGGGGGCGTTGGTGTGGGCCAGCTCATCGATCAGCACCACCTGTGGCCGCCTGGCCAGTAGTGCTTCGACGCCCAGCCCGGCGCAGCGGCCACCGGGGTACGTGTATTCGGCAGGGGGAAGGGTCTCCAGCCCGTCGAGTCTGGCTTCGGTGTGCGGGCGCCGGTGGCACTCCACGAATCCGGCCACCACGTCCACGCCGCGGGCCACCCGGCGGTGGGCCTCGTCGAGCATCCGGTAGGTCTTGCCCACCCCTGGGGCCGCGCCGAGGAAGACCTTGAGCCTGCCCGGCCGTAACCCCGGCTGCCCCGCCGCAACTGCCGCTGCGGGGACCGTTCCCTCTGTGACGGTCATGCTCAGAACTTCCCCGGGAAGAACATCGCCAGGACCAGATAGCCGACCAGGCTTGCCGCGATCACGATGCCTACGACAGTCTCCGTGCTCACCCGTACTCACCCCCTCCGTAGACCTTGACCTCACCAGCGAACCCCAGGGAACCGCAGCGATGACGCGGACGAATCGTCCCCGGCCCACTCTTGACACCACCTGAGCGGATCACTGATGGCGCGTTGACGGTCATTGCGCCGATTGGGCGAACGTGGAGTGCCGGGAAGCCTGGTCGGCGAATGCACAACGTCTGTGGGGCGGCCCTGCCCGGAGCTGCCCGGAGGACCGCCCCACAGCGGGAGTCGGTGGAGGCTAGCGCTGGCCGGCCTTGCTGCCGTGGTTGGCGGCCTTCTTGCGGCGGGCCTTCTTCTTGCGGGCGCGCTTGGACATTGCGGTGTATCCCTTCAGGCGGTGTGGCCGACGAGCACGTCGGCGAGCTTGCTGAGGCGCCCGACGGTGCGGTTCTCGGTGGCGACCGCGGCGGGCTCCATGCGCTCGGAGCGGTCGTAGTACGCGCCGTTGACGATCTCGGTGGCCGGATCGCAGAGCTGTACGACGTGCTGCGCGCCATCGGCGGCGGGCGCGCCCTGGTGCCCGTAGAGGTGCAGCAGGCCGGTTTCGCAGACGCCGGGATGGACGGAGACAGCGGTGACCCGCGGGTCCGAGGCGAAGATCGTGAGCGCCAGCTGGGACTGGGCGTAGGCGGCGAGCCGGGCGTAACGACGGGTGCGGTTGGGGTCGTTCCACTGGATCGAGGCCGTGCGATGCAGGGAGGAGGAGACGTTGACGACGCGACCGCCCGGGGCACTGGTGAGGGCCTCTTCGAGGAGGTTGGTGAGGAGGTAGTGGGCGAGGAAGTTGACCTGGAAGGAGATCTCGTTGCCATCGACCGTGACGGTGTGGCGCTCGGGTGCGGCGATGGCGGCGTTGTTGACGAGTACGTCCAGGCGCGGGTGTTCGCGTACCACCGTGTGTGCCAGGGACTCGACCTCGTCGAAGCGGGAGAAGTCGGCACCAAGGGGATGCAGGTGGGAGGCATCGGGGCCGGCCGTGGCGGTCAGTCGGTCGGCGGCGGCCTGCGCCTCCTCGGAGGTGCGGCCGTGCAGCAGAACGGTGGCTCCTCGCTCGGCGAGCAGACGGGCGGTCTCGTAGCCGATGCCGGAGGTGGCGCCGGTGATGAGGACGGTGTGTCCGGACAGGGATGAAGACATGGCGGGATCCTGAAAACGGGCACGGTTGTGCCGGGCTTCCCCGTTGCGCGGACGGTCAGGGGAGCAGGCTCAACTCATGCGGTGAAAGGGAAGACGCGTACCAAGCCCGGGAGGCGCTTCGGAAGGCCGGGAGGCCGGAGGGCGGGTACGAGACGACGCGCGAGCCGGTATCACACCGTCGCGCGGACAGCAGGCGCTGCCGGCGGCACCGGATTCGGTGGCCGGTCGTCGTAGCGCGGACCGCTGTTCATGAAGCTCATCCGAGTGCATCCGGTCTGCGGCGGCAAGTCTGCGCACCACTCCTTGACGGCCTTCTGACGGCCTTCTGACGGCGTGAAGCCTGGGGTGCGCAGGGACCGCGCCTGGCTCGTCAGGGGCGCGTCAAGGATCCGCTCCGCTGCGGAAGCAACACGTCAAGAAGGGCAGGCAGTCCCACTGAGGTGGGTGAGACTGAGGGAGCGACGGAACGGAATGACGGTTCCGTGACGCGTGGATTGAGGGCGTGTGACCTGAACACCGCCGACAGAAAGCACGATTCGGCGAGGGGGCACGGATCGGAGCGACCGCGCGCCATTTTGCCCGTCGCACACCACATGAGCCGTCCGGTTTCCGGTGTGGGGAGGCCGGACGGCTCACGTGCTTGCGGGGCGACGCGTCCCGTGGGCCGCCGACAAGAAGATGCCAATTTCCCGGCGCTCAGCGGTGGATGACCAGGAAAGGGCAGTAGTTTCCTGCCTGTTGCGCTGCCGGAGACCTGACTCGCATGACGACGGCCGAGGGGGCTCCATGTGGAGGGTCCCGGCGGCGCTACCCACTCCGCAGCCCGCAGCCCGCAGCCCGCAGCCCGCAGCCCTGTCCGCCGTGCGGGCAGGGGATGCCCTCCCGAACTCTGCTCAGAAGGTCCCTTGATGTCTCCCGCCGCCGCGCAGCACGTTCCCCCGGGTCTGGGGACTCCGCCTCAGGTCCCGGTCACCCCGCCGCCCCGCAAGCGTCCCGGCCGGGCGAACATGCTGGAGCCCGGGCAGCTTGCGGCCTCCGTGCGGGAGGCCGTCTCCAAACTCCGCCCACGTGAACTGACCAAGAAGCCAGTGCTGTTCGTCGTCGCGGTCGGATCCGTGCTGACGACGCTCTCGGCCCTCATCCACCCATCGGTGTTCACCTGGGTGATCAGCGTCTGGCTGTGGCTGACCGTGCTGTTCGCCAACTTCGCGGAGGCGGTGGCCGAGGGCCGCGGCCGTGCCCAGGCCGCCTCGCTGCGCAAAGCCCGTACGGACACGGTCGCCGTGCGTCTGCGGCACTGGACGTACGGTACGAATCTGCGCAGCGCGGAGACCGAGGTGGTCACACCGGCCGAACTCCAGCCGTTCGACTTCGTGCTCGTCCAAGCGGGCGAGACGATGCCTGCCGACGGCGATGTCGTCGACGGTGCGGCCATGGTGGACGAGTCCGCCGTCACCGGCGAATCGGCTCCCGTCCTGCGGGAGTCGGGTGGCGATCGGTCCGGCGTCACGGGCGGTACGACGGTCCTGTCGGACTCGGTCGTGGTCCGGGTCACCTCCCGCCCCGGCAACAGCTTCGTCGACCGCATGATCCGCTTGGTCGAGGGCGCCTCCCGGCAGAAGACCCCGAACGAGATCGCGCTGAACATCCTGCTGGCCGCGCTCACGGTGATCTTCATCCTCGTGGTCGTCGGCCTGGCGCCGATGGCCGCCTACGCGAAGGCGGCCCAGTCGACCACTGTCCTGGTCGCGCTGCTCGTCACCCTGATCCCCACCACCATCGGCGCCCTGCTCTCCGCGATCGGCATCGCCGGCATGGACCGCCTCGTGCAGCGCAACGTCCTGGCCATGTCCGGCCGTGCCGTCGAGGCCGCAGGAGACGTGAACACCCTCCTCCTCGACAAGACCGGCACCATCACCCACGGCAACCGGCAGGCCGCCGCTCTCATCCCGCTGCCGGGCATCCACCACGGCACGTTGGCAGAGGCCGCTCAGCTCTCCTCCCTCGCCGACGAAACCCCCGAAGGCTGCTCGGTGGTCGAACTCACCGCCCGATACGGACTCACGCCGCCGGCCGAGAACGAGCTCGCCCAACCGCGCTTCGTGGAGTTCAGCGCCCGCACCCGGATGAGCGGAGTCGACCTGAGCTGGAACAACGGCGGCGGCATCGCCATCCGTAAGGGCGCAGCGGCTCAGGTCATGGAGTGGGTGGCGATGCGCGGCGGAACCGTGCCGAGCGAAGCCGTGGCCTGGTCCGCCCAGGTCGGCCAGTTCGGCGGTACACCACTGCTGGTGGCCGTCCATGACGGGGAGGGGCCGCGGGTGCTCGGCATCATCCACCTCAAGGACGTGGTCAAGGACGGTATCCGGGAGCGCTTCGCCGAGCTGCGCCGGATGGGCATCCGTACGGTGATGGTGACCGGTGACAACGAGCTGACGGCCCGGGCGATCGCCGCGGAGGCCGGCGTCGACGAGTACCTCGCAGAGGCCGCACCCGAGGACAAGATGGCCCTGATCAAGCGGGAGCAGGCGGGTGGGAAGCTGGTCGCGATGACCGGTGACGGGACGAACGATGCTCCGGCGCTGGCCCAGGCGGATGTCGGGGTGGCGATGAACACCGGTACCTCGGCCGCCAAGGAGGCCGGGAACATGGTGGACCTGGACTCCAATCCGACCAAGCTGATCGAGATCGTGGAGATCGGCAAGCAGCTGCTCATCACCCGCGGAGCACTGACCACCTTCTCGATCACCAACGATGTGGCGAAGTACTTCGCCATCATCCCGGCCATGTTCACCGCGGCCCACCCGGGCCTGGAGGGGCTGAACGTCATGGGCCTCCACAGTCCCCAGTCGGCGATCACCTCGGCGATCATCTTCAACGCGCTGATCATCATCGCGCTCATCCCGCTGGCCCTGCGCGGCGTCCGCTACAAACCGGCCTCGGCCCATGGCCTGCTGCGCCGCAACCTTGCCGTCTACGGCCTCGGTGGCCTGATCCTTCCCTTCGTCGGTATCAAGCTCATCGACCTCGTCGTGTCCGCCCTTCCCGGCCTCGGATGAATCTCGTCAGGAGCCTGCCGAGCAACCGCAGGACTCCTTGAGGCGGCCACCGCGACCGGTCGGATGAATGAGGTGACTCCGGTCAGCGAGGCGACGACCGGACAGCGTGTCCGACACGGCCTGCCCCGCCGACATCGCCGACCGTGAGGCGCCGGCGGCCGCCCCCTCCAACGGAAGCCCGCCCACGGGACAACCGGCCCAGCCGGCCCGTCGCCTGGCGGGCAGCGTTTCCCCTCCGGCGCGAGCGTGTCCATCACGACCCGAAAGGAAACGCGTTAAGAGAGCATCAGGATTTCGTCAGACAAGGGTATGGATGTACTGGCCGTGTTCAGGCTGCGTACGCTGGCCCAGCCGTCAACGTCGATGGCTGAGTCCGCGCCGTACGACAGGAGCCCCCCACGATGGCCACCCCTGCCCGCACCGCACGCCTGCGGGCGTGGATGCTGGAAGGCTTGACCGACCGCCGTCACAAACAGCAACAGCACTCCGAGACCGCACACGAGGGCAAACCCTGGTACCGGGTGATGTGTCTGACCGGCCTTGACTACTTCTCCACCCTCGGCTACCAGCCCGGCATCGCGGCGCTCGCGGCCGGGCTGCTGTCACCGTTGGCGACGATCGTCCTGGTGCTGCTCACACTGTTCGGTGCACTCCCGGTCTACCGGCGGGTGGCGCAGGAGAGCCCGCACGGTGAGGGCTCGATCGCGATGCTGGAGCGGCTGCTGTCGTTCTGGAAGGGCAAGCTGTTCGTGCTGACCCTGCTCGGGTTCGCCGCGACCGACTTCCTGATCACCATCACCCTGTCGGCCGCCGACGCGACCGCCCACCTGGTGGAGAACCCGCAGCTGACCAGCACCCTGCACGGGCACGAGGTGCTCATCACCCTGATCATGATCGCGCTGCTCGGCGCGGTCTTCCTCAAGGGCTTCAGCGAGGCCATCGGGCTCGCCGTCGCCCTCGTCACCTCGTACCTCTTCCTGAACGCGATCGTCGTCGCGGTCGGACTCTGGCAGGTGGCCACCGAGCCGCACGTGGTCGCCGACTGGACCGGCGCACTGACCGCCGAGCACGGCAACCCGTTCATGATGATCGCCATCGCGCTGATCGTCTTCCCCAAGCTGGCGCTGGGGCTGTCCGGGTTCGAGACCGGCGTCGCCGTCATGCCCCACGTCCGAGGCGCGCCGGGCGACGACCCCGAGAAGCCCGCCAGGCGGATCAGGGGAACCAAGAAGCTGCTCACCACCGCCGCAGTGATCATGAGCGTGTTCCTGATCTGCTCCAGCTTCGTCACCACGCTGCTGATCCCGGCGGACGAGTTCAAGTCGGGTGGCGAGGCAAACGGCCGCGCACTGGCCTACCTCGCCCACGAACACCTCGGCTCCGCGTTCGGAACCGTCTACGACATCGCGACCATCCTGATCCTGTGGTTCGCCGGCTCCTCGGCCATGGCCGGCCTGCTGAACCTGATGCCGCGCTACCTGCCCCGCTACGGCATGGCCCCGCACTGGGCCCGAGCGCTGCGGCCCATGGTGATCGTGTTCACGCTGATCGCGTTCCTGGTGACCTGGATCTTCAACGCCGACGTCGACGCACAGGGCGGGGCATACGCCACCGGTGTGCTCGTCCTGATCACCTCGGCGGCCGTGGCCGTGACCATCGCCGCCCGCCGGGCGGGGGAGCGCGGCTGGACCGTCGGCTTCAGTGTCATCTCCGCGGTCTTCATCTACACGACTGCCGTCAACGTGGTCGAACGGCCCGACGGCGTGAAGATCGGTGCCTGCTTCATCGCCGGCATCATGGCCCTGTCCTTGCTGTCCCGCCTCGCCCGGGTCTTCGAGCTGCGTGTCACCGACGTCGAGCTCGACGAGATGGCCCAGAGGTTCATCCGGGACACCGCCACCCGCACCATCCGCTTCATCGCCAACGAGCCGGACAACCGCGACAAGGCCGAATACCGCGAGAAGATCGACCAGATTCGTGCGGACAACGACACCCCGGCCGGCGACGACTTCGTGTTCGTCGAGGTCACCGTTCTGGATCCGTCGGAGTTCGAGGCCGGTGTGCGGGTCCGCGGCGAGGTCATGCACGGCCGCTACCGCGTCCTCACTCTCGAGTCCTCCTCCATCCCCAACGCGCTCGCCGCAGTGCTGCTGCACATCCGCGACGAGACCGGTCAACGCCCCCACATCTACTTCGAGTGGACCGAGGGCAGCCCGTTGACCAACTTCCTGAGGTTCTTCCTCTTCGGCCAGGGCGAGGTGGCCCCCGTCACCCGGGAGGTCCTTCGTGGAGCCGAACCGGACCGCAATCTGCGCCCCCACATCCACGTCGGCTGACAGCACCCGTCCGGAAAACGCCGGGGCATCCCGTCGGTGCCGCGTACCAGCACCGCGCCGACGGGATGCCTTGCTGTGACCCGTTCCTGGAGCCTTCGCCGACCCGTCAGCCGAAACCGGCCCCCGCCTCGGAGACAACGGTTGTGGTCATGCTCGGCCCCTCTCCCCTCAAGCGGTCCGGGCCGCGGCAGCACCCCGTACGGCTGGGGCCGACGCGGACACGGCCGCCTGGCGGGTGGCGGTGGGTCCAGTGACCGCGGGCGCGGTGAAGGTCGGGTCGATGGTGACGAGGGCCGCCCCGAGCGGCTCCGTCATCGACCGGAGCGTGGCCTCGGACAGCCGGATCCAGGGGTGCTCCGCTCCGACCGCGCTGGTCAGCAGGTCCGGGCGGGTGAAGCCGACCGCGGTGCGCGTACCCAGCGGGGTGCGGAACAGACGTACCATCAGCTCCGCAGTTTCCAGCCGGACCGGGACGTACAGGGGGTCGACCGGGACCTGTTCTTCAGGCTCGGGATCGTCGTCGTACTGGAACAAGCACATGGACCCTCCTCGGGGAACCACGAACGTCTGGTGACGCCCCGTTCGCGGGGAGGCAGATCGGGGCGCGACACCGAAGCTATCCCGCACCCGTACACCCATGGCCAACCCCTGACGGGACATTGACGGATACCGGACGGTCCATACGGGTCGCTGACGATCGAAGGCGGAGGGGCCGCTGCGGACGCGCAGGGCGTGTCAGGCGGATCCACGGGCAGTACTGGGCCGGCAAGTCCCGGGCCGGTGCAGCCGGATGCCGCCGTTCCTGTGACATCCGGACCACGCGACCCGGGCAGGTATCGGGCAAGGCCCCTTAGCCCAGGCCCGACACCTTGGCGACGGAGCGGGTCGTCTCCCTGTCGATGTGCAGGGAGAGCCGGGCGAGTCCGGCTGTTCCGCGGACCAGGGTGCCGCGTTCCCGGGCGAGCAGCACGTCGGCTTCGAGTCGCAGCCACAGTGCCGGGTTGGCGATGAGGACACGCAGATCGACCTCGGCCCGTACGCCGTCCGCGTCGGTCAGGACCAGGCGCCGCGCACTGCCGACCGGCCAGTCGACCGCCGTGAGCCGGTCGGTGCGGACCGTCCTGGTGACCCACAGTTCTCGGATGGTCAGGCGGCCCGGTCCGGCGCTGACCCGCGCCGGCAGCAGGACCACCAGCAGGATGGTCGCCAGGGCGATCCAGCCGGTTGTGCGGAGCAGGGTCGGTCCGTGCGCGCCCGCGTCGATGAGCAGCGACGTTCCGAGCAGGAGGACGGCGCACCCGATCGCGTACCGGGCTTCGCCGGGCCATCCCACGTCGTGCCGGGTGTCGTGGAGTGCGCCCACCCGGGGACGCGAATGACGGGACGGCTGCATGACGCCGACACTAGGCTCTCCGCCCACCGGGCACAGGAGGGGCTACGCGGTGCTTACGCCGCCGCCTTCATTTTTGACGCGCCGCTGACGGTGACGGGCCCGGTCGTGTGGTGGACGTACTCGCGGACGAGCCGGAAGCCGGCAGTCCAGGCGAGGAGGCGGCTGGACCGGTCGTCGCGGGAGCAGCTCCAGCTGGCGATACGGCCGCGGGCGGCGATGTCCGAGGCCAGGCCCTGGACACAGGCGAGGGCGAGGTGTCGGCGTCGCTCGTCGGGATCAACGCCCTCGTGGGCGTACAGCGGCAGGAGGCCGGTGGCACAGATGCCGGGGTGGACGGAGACGGCTGTGATGCGTGGGTCGGCGGCGAAGACCGTGAGGGTCAGCTGGGACTGGGCATAGGTGGCGAGGCGGGAGTAGCGGCGGGTGCGATTGGGGTC
Organism: Streptomyces sp. NPDC002055; assembly: GCF_040296705.1. Classification (NCBI taxonomy): domain Bacteria; kingdom Bacillati; phylum Actinomycetota; class Actinomycetes; order Kitasatosporales; family Streptomycetaceae; genus Streptomyces; species Streptomyces sp. NPDC002055. The sequence goes on along the minus strand of NZ_JBEOXS010000040.1, from coordinate 30,780 downwards.
GTTCCACTGGATGGAGCCGGTGCGGTGGAGCGCGGAGGAGACGTTCACGACTCGACCGCCCGAGTCGCTGGTCAGGGCGGGTTCGAGCAGGCGGGTGAGGAGGTAGTGAGCGAGGAAGTTGACCTGGAAGGCGATCTCGTTGCCATCGGCGGTGACGGTGTGTTGCTCCGGGGGCGCCATGCCGGCGTTGTTCACCAGCACGTCGAGGTGCGGGTGCTCCGTCATGACCCGGGCAGCCAGCTGCTCGACCTCCTTGAGCCGGGAGAAGTCCGCCCCGTGTACGCAGAGCCGTTCGGCGGGTACGTCGGACAGCGTGACGAGCCGGTCGACAGCGGCGTGGGCTTCCTCGGCGGTGCGGCCGTGCAGGAGGACTGTGGCGCCGCGCTCGGCGAGTAGCCGGGCGGTCTGGTGGCCGATGCCGGACGTTGCTCCGGTGACGAGAACGGTACGTCCCGAAAGGGATGAAGACATGGCTTGTCCAGGGGTGAATGGGCGGTGGTGCGCGGGAGGACACAACGCAGGGCGTCAGCGCGAGGCGGACGACTCCGGACGGCAGGCTGCGCGAAACGGCATCGCTCGATGAGGCGGCCGGTCGGGCCACGCGCTGTTCATGTCTTCCATCGAAACCTGCCGTGCACTCGCGGACAAGCTCAGCGGGCTTTCTCTGACGTTGCCCTGACGAATATTCAACCGGGAGCGTCCAGGCGCCGCCGGATCTCTGCCACGGTGAGCGGAACGGCGTCACCCGTTCTTCTCCTGCCACTCGTTTCGCCCGGGGCCGCCGCGCCGTAGAAGCAACGTCACGCCAACAGGGCGCGTTTCCAGGGGAGGTCGAATTCCGCACGGCCGCACATCAACATCCATGATGGTGTCCTGGGAGACAGGGACAGGGACAGGGGCAGGGACAGGGGCAGGGACAGGGGCAGGGACAGGGGCAGGGGCAGGGGCAAGGGGGACGCATGGAGGCTTCGGAACTTGCGGCCGCGGCCGTCGGCAGCATCGTGACAGCGGCTCTGCAGGAGCGGCGGGTGCCGTCGGTGAGCGCAGTGGTACCGCCCTCATCGAGTTCTTGACCACCCGCCTCAGCACCGGCTCGCGCACAGCGGTGGCCCTGCGCGCTCTCGACGCCACTCCCGAGAACGGTGCGGCCCAGGCCGAGGCCCGCGACGCCCTGGCAGAGGAGATCACCGCCGACCCGGAGCTGGGGCGACAGCTTTCCTTGCGCTCGCGGGAACCGAAGCCACGAGAGGCGGCGCGATGGCAAACTTGTGCCCTTGGAGTCTCAGGGAGGTGGAGGGAGAGATCGTCTTGGATCCGGCTGTCGCGGCTGTCGCCGCCACCGCAGCAACCACGCTCGTCACCGCGATGACCACGGATGCGTGGGGGCACAGCAAGAGAGGCTTCGCCCGTCTTCTCGGACTCGGCCACGCCGATCAAGGTGCTGCGGCCGAGGCGGAGTTGGAGCAGGCGCGCGAGACCGTCCTCGCCGCCTACGAGCGGGGCGACGAGACCACCCTGGGCACAGCGCACGACCAATGGGCGTCCCGGCTCGGGGCGGCGCTGGAGGCCAACGCCGGCCGCTCGGCCGAATCGGCGGAGCTGCTGAGAGAACTGATGGCTGATCAGCCCGCTGCCGACGGCGAGATCCGGGCATTGAGGGCCGCACTGCGCGGGGCGGTGGACGGTGGCGCGTACAACCAGGTAGTCCATACCGGGGGCGTCGGCGCACAGGGCCCGGGGGCGGCCGTGACCATCAACAACCACCACTACGCGCCCGGCGTGTTGCCTGACCGAGCCCCCCTCGGTGAATCTTGACCGAGCCGCGCTACGAGCAGCGCGTCGCCCCGGGCGCGGCGGCCGCGCAGGGCCCGAACGCGACCGCGACCGTCAACCACTACTACGGAACGCGGCTGCCGGCGATCGAGGAGTTACCCGCCCCGGACGTCCCGGACACCGCCTGGCTGATGGCCCAGCCCAGTCGCCTCCTGGACGCGCGCAGCCACGTCGTCCCCTTCGTCGGCCGGAACGCCGAACTGGAGCAGCTGAGGCAGTGGCGGGACGCGCGGGAGGCGCGGCTGTCCGTGCTGTTGCTCCACGCCCCCGGCGGACAGGGCAAGACACGGCTCGCGACACAGTTCGCGGAGATGTCCCGGAGCACGCAGCTGCCGGAGGCCGAACGCTGGCAGGTCCTGCACGCCGGTCTGCGGGAATCGTCCTCGCCCCCTGACCGCGCACCCGACGCCCCGGCCGCACCGGAGGCCGGAGTGCTGCTCCTCGTCGACTACGCCGACCGCTGGGCGTACAGCGAGTTGGAACACCTGCTGTCCGAACCGGTGCTGCACCAGCGGCGGCCCACCCGCGTCCTGCTGATCGGCCGCACCGTACGCTGGTTCGCGGCCTTGCGCAGTCTGCTCGACGACCGCCGCGCCTCGACCGGCGACCTGCTCCTTCCCTCTCTGGACGCGGACCGGCTGCGCATGTTCACCGCCGCTCGCGACCGCTACGGAGCGAGCGACCTGTACGACCTGCCGGACACAGCCACCGTCGCACCGCCCGCTTCCCTGGAGCGTCGTGACTTCGGCCTGACCCTGAACCTGCACATGGCCGCCCTGGTCTGCGTCGACGCGCACAAGCGGGGTGAGCGGCCGTCCCTCACGGAACCGCATGAGCTGTCGGCGTACCTCCTGGACCGCGAATACCGCGCGTGGCAGCGGCTGTTCGACACCGGTGGACGAGGACTGGACTACCGGACCCGGCCCGCGGTCATGGCCAAGACAGTGTTCACCGCCGTGCTCACCGGAGCCGTAAGCCACGACACCGGGGCGCGGGCATTGCGCACGGTCGATCTGCCGGACCACCCCCAGCACCTCCTCGACGACCACCGGTTCTGCTATCCCCCCTTCGACCGCGCCCTGGTCCTGGAGCCGCTCAACCCCGACCGCCTCGCCGAGGACTTCCTCGGCCTGCTCACCCCCGGGCACGAGATCAGCGCCTACGACCCCGACCCGTGGGCGAGCGGCGTCCCGGCCGCCCTGCTGGACGGTGAGCTGAGGTCTGCGGTGGCCCCCCGCGCGGTAACGTTCCTGGCGTCCGCCGCCCACCGCTGGCCCCATGTCGGCGAGCGGGTCCTCTTTCCCCTGATACGTGCGCGGCCCGGCCTCGCGGTCGCCGCCGGCAGCCCCGCCCTGACCGCGCTTGCGGCCCTCGCCGACGACGGTGTGGCGGCCGGGGGCCGCATCGCCCCGCCCTTGCTCGACGCCTTGGAAGCCGTGGAGTCACAGCTGCCCCCGGGCCGACACGCGGACCTCGACAGCGGGATCCTGGCCGTCGCGGAGGCACTGATCGCCCACCGCCTGGCCGTCACCACCGACCCGGGGATACGCGCCTGGCTGTACGGCACCCTGGCGTGGCGCCGGGCGAACGCGGGTCGGCGGGAAGAGGCGGTCGCCCCCGCCCGGGAGGCCGTACGCCTGCAGCGCGAACTCGCCGGGAACGACCCCCTTCGCCTCCCTCACCTGGCGGACTCCCTGAACGCCCTCAGCGACCGGCTGTCCGCGGCGGGCCGCTGGGAGGAGGCACTGTTCGTCGCCGAGGAGTCCGTCGCCATCAGCCGCCGCCTGGCCGGCACCGACCGCGTCGCCCACCAGGACCGCCTGGCGGACTCACTGGCAGCACTCGGCAACCGGCTCTCGCGGCACGGCCGGTCCCAGGAGGCCCTGGCCGCTACGCAGGAGGCGGCCGAACTCTACCGGCGCCTGGCCGACACCGACCCGGTGTACCGGCCCGAGCTCGCGGGGCTGCTCGACAACCTGGGGCTGCGCCTGGCCGACGCGGGCCGGATGGAGGAGGCGGTGACCGCCGGTGAGGAGGCGGTCGCGCTCTACCGGCGCTCGGCCGACACCGACCCCGACGCCGAACTGCACCACTTCGCCAAGTCCCTCGCCAACCTCGCAAGCGCACTGCGTGCTTCGGGCCGGCTGGTGGAGGGCCTGGAGCTCACCGAGGTGGCCACCGACCTGTACCGGCGGCTGGCAGCAGGCAACCCGGCAGCCCATCAGCCGGACCTGACCGCCGCGCTGACCAGCCTGGGCGCGTTCCTGGACGACCTGGGCCGAGGCGAGGAGGCCCTCGCCTCGGCCGAGGAAGCCGTAGCCATCCAGCGGCAGCTCGCCGCCGATGACTTCGCCGCCCACTGCCTCGGCCTGGCCAAGGTCCTGAACAGCCTCGGCACGCGGCTCCTCGCCCTGGGGCACGAGGAACGCTCCCTGCAGGTCACGCGGGAGGCCGACGACATCTACCGGACTCTGGCGCTTGCCCACCCCACGATCGACCTCCCCGAGCACGCGGACGTACGTGACCGGCTGGCCCAGGAGCCAAGCAGTGTTCGGGAGGAGGCGCTGGCCTGCACACGTGAGGTGACCGGGCTGTACCGGCAGCTGGACGAGGCAGTGTCCGCCGTCGAAGCCACCGGCCTGGCCGCGTCGCTGGGGAAGGCCGGGAGCACCCTGACCCGCCTCGGAAGGTACGAAGAGGCCATCACCGCCGTGCAACGGGCCGCGGCCGTGTACGTGGAGAACGGTGACCGCCGTCGCGCGGCCGGACTGCTCCTCGACACCGGCCACCCCCTCCTCGCCCTGCGCCGCTCCCGAGACGCGATTCCCCTCTTCGACCAGGCCGCCGAGTACTTCCGCCTGATCGGTGAGCGCGCCCCGGAAGGCGCCGCACTGGTCAACCTCGGCACCGCACTGGCCTACGAGGGCCGCTCCGAAGAGGCCGTCGCCGCCACAGAACGGGCGCTGGAGATCTTCCGGGGCGCCACCGAGCGCATCTTCGAGATCGCCGTGCTCAGCAATCTCGGACACGCCCTGACAGCCGGCGAACGGTTCGCCGAAGCGGCCGACGTCGCCCGGCGCGCCGCTGCTCTCGCTGAGGCGTCCGGGGATTCCCATCAGGGCATCCCGCTCCACAACCTCGGCAACGCCCTCCTCAGCCAGCGGCGGTTCGAGGAATCCATCGCTCCGTCACGGCAGGCCGCGGCCGCCTACCGCGAGACCGGTCGGCGAGACCGTGAGGCGGACTCCCTCAGCAACCTGGCGGACGCCCTGGTCCGGACGGACCGGCTCGAAGAGGCGGCCACCACCTACAGGCGCGCGGCGGAACTCTTCCAGGAGACCGGCGAGCGCGGCAAGGAGGGGCGGGTGCTCAGCAGGCTCGGCACCACCCTGCTGCACACCGGACGCCACGCGGAGGCGGTCGCCGTCACGCAGCGGGCTGCCGCCGTCTTCCGTGAGCTCGGCAACCGCTCCGGCGAGGCCAGTGCACTGATCAACCTGGGCAACGCCTGCACGCAGATGAGCCGCTACGCGGAGGCCGCTACGGCCTGCGGGAAGGCCGCCGCGCTCCTTCGGGAGACCGGTGACCGCAAGCTCGAGGCGTATGCGCTGGCCAACCGTGGCGAGGCCCTGGCCCGGGCGGGGCGGTTCGAGGAAGCCGTCACCGTCTTCGAGCAGGCCGCCGCCGGCTACCACGGGGCGGGAGACAAGGCACGGGAAGGGTCGGCGCTGCGCAGCCTCGGCGTCCATCTCGTACAGCTCCACCGCTGCGCCGAAGCGATCACCGTGTATCAGCGGGCGCTGGGCATTTACCAGGAGCTGGACGACCCCGACGGCGAGCGCAGGACGCTGTCCAGCCTGTCTCTCATGCTGGAGTACGAGGGCCGGTACGCGGAGGCCGTACCCGTCTGCGAGCAGGCGGCCGCCCGCTTCCGCGAAGGAGGCGACCGTGCGCAGGAGGCGGCCTGCCTCGGCCGGCTCGCTTCCGCCCTGGCGGAGCTGGAACGTGTCGAGGAGTCCGTCGACACCGGCCTGCGAGCGGCCGCCGCGTTCCGTGACGCCGGTGACGTACGAGGGGAGGCGGCTGTGAGCACCGAAGTAGCGATATCGCTCGTTCGACTGGGACGGCACACACAGGCAGTCGCCGTCGGCCGGCAGGCCGCCCGACTCCACCAGCGCTCCGGCGACCGCGCACGGGAGGGGCATGCCCTCACCATCGTCGGACGAGCCCTGCGGGACCGAGGGGAGCCGGCTGAGGCCGCCGACGCGTACACGCAGGCCGTCGAGCTCTTCCGCCAGGCCGATGACGGGCATCGACAGGCCGCAGCACTTCGCGACCTCAGCGACACCCGGTGGTCCGCCGGCCGGCAGGCAAACGCCCTCGACGTCATGAGGCAGGCGTCTGCCCGCTCGAGGGACGTGGGCGACGACCGCGGCGAGGGCCTCGCCCTCTACCGCCTGGGCGAAGCGCTCCTGGACGAGGGGCGGCACGAGAAGGCCGTCGCCACCTATCAGCGGGCAGCCGCGCTCTTCGAGAAGCTCGACGAACCCGACATGGAGGGATCCGCGCTCCTCAACCTGTGCCGCGCGCTGCGCACACTGGGCCGCGATGAGGAAGCCGTCACCCTCTACCAGCGGGCTGCCACCATCTATTCCCGGACGGACGATCACGAGCGGGAGTCCCAGGTCCACTTCCATCTCGCCGGTCTGCTGGAACACCTGGGCCGGACCACGGATGCGGCTCCCGCCTACCGGCGCGCCGCCGAACTGTTCCGCGCGAGAGCGGACCACTCCCACGAGGGCCAGGCGCTGTTCCGGCTGGGAATCGTAACGGCGGGACTGCGCCGATACGACGAGTCCGTCCCGGCGTTCGAGCGCTACCTTCAGGTCTGCCGGGAGACCGATGACCGTGAAGGAGAGGGCCCGGCGCTCCTGGTCCTCGGTGCCCTGCTGGTCGACATGGGGCGCTACGAAGAGGCCATCGCCGTCAACGACCAGGCGGTCGCCCACTTCCGCCGGGCAGGCAAGCCCGAGTCGGTGAACCTGGCCCTGAACCATCGCGAGAAGGCTCTCCTGGCCCTGGGCGGTGGCCGCGGGTAGCCGGGGTCCTCTATCAGAGCGTCGGCGCGCCCGGTGAGCGGTGGCCGTGGGTGCGCCGATGGCGGTCCACGGCTGGACTGCCGTCCAGCCACCGGGTCAGCCCGACTTCGGCGGCTTCCGCGCGTCGAAGGCGAAGAGGGTGTTCTTGTCCGCGGCCACGATCACCGCACGCCCCGCAAGAGTCACACGTGGGCTTGCGCCCTGCTCGCCGGTCAAACCATCGACCTGCGGATCAGTTGTCCAAAGGATCTTGCCGTCGTCCGGTGACAGCGCGACCACCCGGCCGGTGGCCGAGCTGAAATACAGTGCGCCCCCTCCCGCACCGGGACCCGAAGCGCCCTCTACGGCAGTCTGCCGCGACCACTTCTTCCGGCCGGTCGCGGGGTCGAGTGCTGTGACGAGACCGGTCTGCCCGCTCATGTATACGGTGCTGTCCGCCATGCCGGGGGTCCCCGCGTATGTCTTGGCCAGTCGGGAGTACGTGACCTTCCGCGAGGCCGGGTCGACCCGCGTCACCCCGTTGTAGCCGGCCGGATCCGTTCCCTCCATGTGTACTTGCAGGAGTACGAGCCTGCCGTTGGCGACGCCCACCGGCACGGCGGGGCCGTTGACCGCGATGGGCCTGCCCAGGTTCCCCGAGGCGCGGTCGACCCGGTACAGGGTGGGGTGGCGCACTGCCAAGGCATCCACCTCCGCATCCTTCGCGCACATCGCGACGAGCTGTGAGCCCGCCGGGACGGGAGCGCACTGCGTACCCGCCGGGAACGGCGACGTCCAGGTGACCTGACCGCTGTGCGCGTCGCGGGCCTCGAAGCGGGAGTTGGAAGCGTCGACCGTCACGACGTCGGAACCGACCACCATGGCGTCCTGATTCCGGCCCGTGACGGCCGTCGACTGGGCACCGGACGGCACGGACCACAGCTCCCGTCCGCTGTTCGCGTCGATGGCCACCACCTCGCTCGGAGGGTCCTGCGGGGCGTCCTGGGCGGCGAAGCGGTAACCGAGCACCGTGTCGTCGGTGGCGCCCACCAGGTGCATGCCGTCGACGGGGACGCCGGGGCTCTTCGCCGTCCACACCCGCGAGCCGTCCCTGGCCCTGATACGGGTCGCGACGACACTGCCGCCCCCGCAGAACAGCGCGTCGCCGCGCACGACGCAACGCACCTCGTCGGGGATGTCGGGGCGACCGCCGCGCACGGTCTTGTGCCACGGCTCGAAACCGTCCGGAAGCGCGGCACCCGGCGCTGCAAGGCTGTTGCCCTTGCCGGCGCCGCTGTTCTCCCCGGAGCCGCCCGCCGTCAGTGCGGCGACTCCTCCACCGATCGCTGCCACCGCGACCGCGACCGCGGCCGCGAACACGGGACGCCATCGGGGACGCAACCGGCGGCCGACGGAGGTGTCGGCGTTCCCCGTATCGGGGTCGGCCGGGGCGGTGGTCGGGGCTGCCGGCGTCGGGGTGGCCGGTGTCGGGGCGGCCGATGTCGCGAAGTGATGCTCGGTGACCGTGTCGCGGGTGCGGCCCGCGCCGACTCCCCTCGTGTCGATCTGGCCGAGATCGGTCGGCAGGTCCCGAAGCCGTACGAGGAGTTCGTCCGCCGAGGGGCGCCCGTCGGACTCCTTGGTCAGGCACGACTCGGCGACCGTGCGCAAGGCCGGCGGCACATCTTCCAGCGACGGCTCCTCGTGCAGCACCTGATACGCAGAGATGTATGGGCTGTCCGCGTCGAAGGGCCCGTGGCCCGTCGCCGCGTACGCCAGCAGGGTTCCCAGCGAGAAGACATCGGACCGCGGCCCCACATCGCGCGGTGCCTGCAACTGCTCCGGCGACATGAAGGGCGGCGTACCGATGACCCGCCCTGTGATCGTCAGCGTCTGCTGGTCCACGGCGCGCGAAATGCCGAAGTCGATGACGCGTGGGCCCTCGGGCGAGAGCACGACGTTCGAGGGCTTCAGGTCACGGTGGACGACCCCCACCCGGTGGATGTCCCGCAGCGCCTCCGCCAGCCCGATGGCGAGCCTCCGCAGCTCCGCTCCGCTCAGCGGGCCTTCCGTGGCGATCCGCCGGGCGAGCGTGTGCCCCTGGATGTAGGTCGTCGCCATCCACGGCTGCTCGGCCTCAGGGGCAGCATCGACCACGGCGGCGGTGAACGCGCCGCTCACTCGCCTTGCCGCCGCCACCTCCTGCCGGAAGCGGATGCGGAACTCGTCGTCCGCCGCGAACTGCGGGTGGATCAGTTTGATCGCGACAGGACGACCCGAGCTCGTACGGGCCAGAAAGACCGTGCCCATGCCACCCGAGCCGAGTCGTGCCTCAAGCGGATAACCGCCGATTTCGGCTGGATCACCTGCGCGCAGCGACACCCTTCCCGACCTCCCGTCCCCCGTGCACCTCTGCCACCACGGGCCTGCGTACCTGTCCTGCACACAAATTAGCCGCAGGGCAGTACAGCAGAGCACAGCGGGGGACGAACAGGACCCCAAGGTTGCTCCTGTGCCGCACACGACGATGCCCCGCCAAGGGAAGTCCGTTGCGGATGGCGTCGACTCCGCGCAAGTTCAAGTCTGCTCCGCCTCCGCGGAGATGCACCGAGGCCCTGGCCGTCAGCGAGGAAGAGGCGTGCTCCGCGTTCGCGGAGATGCGCCGCCGTATCAGATCACCACGCCTTGAAACAGCACTGCGCTCCGCGTGATCGCAAGTCGTGAGACCTGGGTATACCGGTTGAGGTACCCGCGCGCTGGGTGACGGCTCATGAGAAATCGGACCCGGTGTCCGGTCCGTCCTTCGTCGATCACCAGTGCGGGATGTGCTGCTGCCGGGCTGCTGGGGCGTGTACCAGGGATGACCGTGCGGTGCACTAGGCACTGTCTCACTGCTGACCGCCTCGACGGCCCGGTGGCGTGGGCCTGCAGTCTCCAAGAGCAGGAGGTGCGCCGTGATGAATGTCCCAAGTCCTTGATACGGTCCGCCTGCTGCAGGCGAGGTCATCCTTGGCGTGGATACACACCGAGATGTTCATGTGGCCGTCGTGCTCTCCACGCTAGGTGTGGTCATGGGCACCGCTTCCATTCCCGCCACGGCAGTGGGCTATCGCGAACTCTGGGAGTGGGTCAGCCGGCTGGGTACAGTGCACAGGGCCGGGGTGGAAGGTCCGGAAGCTACGGAGCTGCCCTCGCCCGCTACTTGCTGGCTCGCCGGGTCGAGGTGCTCGAGGTGAACCTGCCTGATCGATCGGTTCGTTTAGCGGTCGCCGGAGGTGATGCGCCATGGCGAAGGCGGACGGCGACACCACGGGAAAGGGCGGCCCCGGCTTTGACCAGTTGCGCGAGGAGCTGGGCAACTATCTGATGGCCCGCACCTCACGGTGGGTGGAGTCGGCCGGTGACAAACTGACCGGCCTCACCGATCAGCTCAACGGCGGTGACGGTGGCAGCGGTGGCATGCTCGCGATCGGTAAGCGTGTCCTGGGCGGTGAGAATCCCATGAAGGCCTTTCTTGGTGAGAAGGCCAGGGGCGTCAAGGACAAGGTCCTCGGAGGCGTCAAGGACGCCATCGGCGGGGGTGGCGACGGCAAGGCCGGCAACACCAAGGTCACCAACATCATCGAGGTGCTCGACGTCGGCCTGCCGGTGCGCACCGTCTACGACTGCTGGACGCAGTTCGAGGACTTCAGCTCCTTCACCAAAGGCGTCACCAGCGTCAAGATCTCGGACGAGATCGAATCGGACTGGAAGCTCAAGGTTGCTTTCTCCAACCCCAGCTGGAAGGCGACCGTAGAGGAACAGGTGCCCGACGAGCGCATCGTCTGGAACTCCGAGGGAGCGAAGGGCTCGACCCGAGGGGTCGTCAGTTTCCACGAACTGACGCCGAATCTGACACATATCGTCGCCGTGGTCGACTACTACCCCTCCGGCTTCTTCGAGAAGACCGGCAACCTCTGGCGGGCTCAAGAACTCACGCCAGCCGGTGAGCACTCACGCCATGAGAAGCATCACCGCAACTACAAGGAAGACGATGACAGCCATGGCAATGAGCACACCTTGCCGCGGCTGGCCGAGCACCTTGGCATGCGTGCTCTCGTTGTATGCCTTGTGCGCGACAAAGACGCCGGACCTGTTCCACCGGCCATGCACGGTGACAGTGTCGCCGTTGCCGATAGTGCTCTTGAAGTGCAAGGACCTCATCTCTACTTGTGCCTGCTCCACCTGGTGGTCCGCAGTTTTCGTGTTCACCCGGAACATCCAGATGAGGACAGGGGGCTGACCGCGTCCCCTTGGCTTCTGGTGCGGTACGAAATGGCTTACCTCGCCTCTCAGCAGCGATGAGCCCTGGCTCTGGACGGGCCGTGGTACCGGCTGCCGCACATGCTGGCCGACTGGGCTCGCCGATGGCGGGCGTTCCCGCCCCGGCACACCCTGGGCGGCTCGAAGCTCCAGTCGGTCGAGTTGCTCCAGGTCGGCGGCTGCCTGCGGGTTTCCCTGCCCCTTGGCGATCTGAAGCCACTTCCGAGCGTTGCCTGCGTCGCCTCTGGACAGCGCGATCTTCCCGAGCGCGGCCATGGCCCGGTGCTGATGCTCGTCGAGCTGAACGGCGTACAGCAGCCGTTCTTCAGCGGCCCCCATGTCGCGGCCGGCGACGGCCACCATCCCCAGGCCGTAATATGCCTCGGCCTCGTACCCCGGCACTACGGTGAGTCGTCGGTAGAGATCCGCGGCTTCATCGAACCGCCGGTCATGGAACAGTCTGTGGGCCCGGCTGCGGATCTCGTCGAACTGTTCATGGCCGGAAGGCGGCGGGGGGCTGCTGGGCGGATTCGAAGGAGAGCGAGACACGGCGACCACTCACCTCAGCCGAAGCCAGCGGCGGGCGGCCCCGGGGATCCCCCGTCCGGCGGCCCGGCGGCATAGCCGGGGTCCACGGCACAGGGGTCGGCCGGCCCGCCGTCGGGCCAGGTGTTCCCATATCCCGCGTCCGGCGGCCCGGCGGCGTAGCCGGGATCCGCGGGAGCGGGGTCGGCTGCTCCGTCGTCGGGCCAGGGGGCCCTGTATCCGGTGTCGGCTGACGCAGCCTGATCGGGAGGGGCGACGGAGGAATCAGGGTCGAGGGAGTCAGGGGGACTGGCGCCGAAGGGCGGCGCGAGGTCGTCCGGCAGGGGCCAGAGGAGAGCGCCGTCGTCACTCGACACATCGGCCTCGTACTGGCGGATGAGGCCCTCAAGGACTCTTTCGGTAAAGGATTCCGGTGCGCCCTGGGAATCCGTTAGCGCGTCGAGTATCAGTCGACTGCGTTCCGGATCGACCTTCGGAGCATGCCCCGTACTCCTTTGCCACTGTTCGGCTTTGAGCTCGACCTCGACCCGCTGAATCAGCGACCTGTGCAGTTCCTTGTTGCGGGCCTGAGCATCACCCACCACCTGCTGATACAGCGGGGAGGGTCCCGGCGGAGGCCTTTGTCTGGATCTGTTGCTTGGTGGGGGCATTGCCACTTCCTCCTCCCACGTGCTTGCTCATGCGCTTGCGCTCTCTTATGCCTGCCCCGCAGGTGGCAGAGGTGGCCCTTCCGCCTCTTCCCCCGAACCTGACTCGGATTCATAACCAACGGCATGGGCTGCATCGGCGCCAGACGTGTCGCGTTCGTAAGCATTGGTTTCGTAGGCACTGCCGTCACGATCGGTTCCATAGCCGGAGGCCAGGAACTCGTGGCCGCTCTCCGGCGCCACCTCGGCAGCGGAGGCACAGGCTTCCGCAGAGAACGGGTTCTCTACCGCGCCGTCCAGGACGCCGGAGAGGTCTCCGGACTCCACAGCGGACGGCTTCTGCAGCGCGTCGTCCAAGACGTAGGAAAGGTCCCCGGGCTCCGGGCTTACGGCACCCTTGCCGGCGCCTGCGGGCTGCTTGCTCCTCGGCGGTACCGGCGTGCGGTCTCCGGGAGGCGCGGTCATCGCCGGCGGGGCGTCGTCCGGTGGGGGGTTGACGGAGCGACGGGTGGTGATGTCCCTCGCGCCCTTCAGGATGCCCACGAACGCAGCCATCTGCTTACTGAACTCGAGCTGTTTCTCCTGATTGTCATGTCGCTCTTTCGGGCCGGCCGAGGGATTGTCCGGGTGCACCAGATTGGCGATGCCCAAAAAAAACACACTGAAAGGATTATTCCTCAGGAAATCAATCTGATCGCCGATCAGGGCTCCCGGGGGGCGCCGAATGCTGCCATCCCATTGACTTACCGTATCCCGGCTCCACGTGTCAGTTACCTGCCTCATTATGGCCTCATCGGGGATGAGGCACACCCGGTGTGCCGCTACCCGCGCTTCCGGCGACTCGTGAATTTGCCTGAACACATCAGGAGAAAATGAATCGCCGAGGTAGGGGCTGTTCATGGCGACCCGCGCCGCCGCCTGCTGAGCCTTTTCGGGCGACAGTCCGCTCTTTATTGAGCGATCGTAGAATTCTTCGTACCGACCGAACTGCTTGCAAATCTGATACGACCAAAAGGTTACTGACCCCACCGAAGGTTGCTCACTCATGAGTCGCCTCCCTGTGAAAGTCCACGCCACTTCCGGACCGGAATCCGAGACGTAACCGTTTCCAACGGTACGCCGTTGTCATTCGCGTGTCAAAAATCAGACTTTGGAGTGGCAGTCGCGAGCTACAGCCCTATTCTTCCGAGTGAGAATCAGTCCACGAGACAAGCCTTTTCGCCGTCCATCAGTGGTGCGTCGGCGGGGCCTTGATGCAACGTTGTCCCATGTGGTGAGGAGAGTGAGTCGCTTGTAGCCGTAGAGGGCGCCGGCGAGACTTGAGGAAGGCCAAGTAGGTGCGGGGACAGCGTTCGTAGCGATGGTTCAGTCGGCGGTAGCGGCGACGGCCGAGGCGTTCACGGTCGCAGATTCAAGTCCTGTCCGCGCTACGAAACGGGAGGGCCCGGCTGCGCCGGACCCTCCCGCGTGTTCCAGGAGCCGTGCCGCGCCGAGCCGAGGCCGAGATCGGATCCGACGTGGGCGGTTGGCCCGTGCGCGTTCTCCCCGCCGTCCGGAAGCTGCCGATGCCATGACCGCGGTTCGTGGCATGGTTCGGGGCGGACCGAGCTGCTCGACGGGTGAGGACGGCATGCCCGCAGGGGGTGTGGCCGCCTTCCGAACCCGCCGCCGGGGTCACTCCACGGGTGGCTGTGCCTCGGGCTCCGCGGGCGCCCCCAGCGGCTGCGCATCCGCGGGGCCGTCCTCGACCGGCTCCGGAACCTCCGAGGCCGCCACCTGCGTCAGGTTCGGCCCGCCCCCGAGAGGCGTCCAGAAGACGGAGAACCACCCGTTTCCCGTGCCGCCCGGCAGCTTGGTGTTGTTGAGGGACACCTTGACCGTGGCGCCCTTCGCGACGGGGACCGAGGTGAGACTCACGGCCTGGGGTGACCCGCTGAGCTGCACCTGGGGGACGGCGATCTCGTGAGTCACGCCGGCCGTGGCCGCGGCCGCGGTGAAGTACGCGTCGAGCTCTCGCCACGCTGTGTTCGACGTGTAGGACAGACAGGAGAGTTTGATGCTGAGGAACCCGTCACCGTCCGCTCGGAAGGTCTTCTGCCCGTAACCATTGCTGATGTAATTGGCATGCAGCCCCTGCGAGCTGTTCTTGAAGATTCCGACCGTGCCGTAGGCGTGGAGACGAGTTCCCGCGGCGGTGTCGAGGCGGCCCGTCTTGAGCCAGAGATAGCCGTCGGCCCCGGGGTCGACGGTGAGGTTCTTCGTGGTGGTGGCGCCGGTGAGGCTGGTGGCGCCGTTCAAGGTTGCGGCACCGTTCAGGGTGGCAGCAGCGTTCAGTGTGGTGGCACCGTTCAGGGTGGTGGCACCGGCGACGGTGAACTGGCTCTGGACGTTGACCTCGCGCCCCGCCGTGGAGAGGGTCAGACGCCCTCCGATCGCGAGCGATCCGTAGGAGCCGTTGCCTTCGATGGTACGGACGTGCAGGGCGTTCGCGGTGTTGACCGTGAGGTCTCTCGTGGTGGTGGCGCCCTTGAGGTTGGTGGTGCCGTTCACGACGAGGTTGCCGATCTCCAGGTCCGGCTTGCGGACCGTGACCGGGGCGGACAGGATCCGCACCACGGGGTTCGACGGGTCACCGACGGTGCCCCGCAGGTAGAACATCGTGTCGGACTTGACGTTGGTGATCTTCTTCGTGGTCAGGGCGGTGACGTTGAGGCTGGTCTCGCCGTACAGCAGCTCGTAGACGGCGTTCGCCGAGCGCTGCCAGGTCAGGACGACCTCGCCGCCGTTGTTGATGATCAGCGGATCGCAGACGAGGTCCCGCAGGTAGAAGTCCGGCGGGAATTTGCCCACGTGGAACACCACGGACCGGGACTGGAACGCGCTGCTGCCGGTGCGCGAGCTCTCGGTGACGGTGATCGGTGACGTGCCGACCTTCCGGTTGACCGGGATGTCCGAGAGCTGGATGGTGAATCCGGTGTCCGGGCCGATCGGGGCGTGGCTCGCCTCCGGGGAGAACACGAACTCCTTGGCGGAGGCGTCCAGCCGTCCCGACCAGCCGTTCAGGCTGATCCGGTATGTGACCTTGGCCAGGTCCGTGGCCAGGTCCGGGGACATCGCTCCGGCGGGTACCTTGACCTTGATCCACTGGACGTCGGCCGGCGTGCCGCTGTGCCGCGAGCCGACGATGACCAGTTCACCCTTCTCCTCGGGCGCCTGCGGGTTCTCCGGTGACGCCTTCAACGGGTCGGGGTCGGTGGTGACGGTGTAGGCCAGCAGCGGTTCCTGCGCGGTGGGGTCCACGGTGTCGGTCTGCGTGACGAGGGCCACGGATGCTCCTTCGAGTGGGATCCGCCGCGGGTGTCCCTGACGGGGAACACCCGCGGCGGTAGGGGCGGTGCCGGGTCAGTGGTCAGTGGTCAGTGGTCGGTGGTGCGGCTGTGCGCGGCGGCGTCGTCGAGGCTGAGGAAGCCCGAGCGGAGTTCGGGTTCGGCCAGGGGCATGTCGTACTGGTCCTGGCTGAGGATCGGCAGCTGCCGCCAGGCGCTGCCCCGCTTCTCCGTCCAGGTCCAGTTGCCGACGACACCGGCCGGGGTGGGCATGAGGACGGTTTCCTCGACCTCGTCCTGGGGGCCCTTGAGCCCGGTGGTGGCCGCCAGGAGCGGGCCGGTACGGAAGTTGACCGTCATGCGGGTGATGGCCTGATCGGTGAATTCCTGCGGGATGAAGACACGCTTGGTGGCGAGGATGTCGGTGGTGGCGTGCACGGCCGCGCGCGGGTCCAGGAGGACGGTGGCGAGGGCGGTGCTGTGGTCGCCGAAGTTCAGGTGCAGGCTCGGGCGGTCGCCGATCGGCCGCAGGTAGCCGCTGCCGCCGGTCGTGGGCTCGATGACCGTCTCGAAGTGGTCGTAGTCGTCGTCGAGGACGTAGCCCACCAGGCCGTCGTCGGTCTGCGCGGCCTCGCCGAGGCGGATCGCGAAGGGGTAGCGCGGCAGTTCCGCCTCCGTCTCGCGGAACAGGTTCTGCCAGCTGACGTCGGTGCGCAGTGGGCCGCGCAGGTCCATGGTCAGCCGGGTGCGGACCAGGGCGAGCGGCCGGCCCAGGAAGAAGCCCAGGCCCGGGTCGGCGGGCCCGTCCGGGTCGATGGTCTCCAGCGCGCGGTCGACCGTGGCGCGGAACGCGTCGAAGGTCCGCGGGCCGCGGCTCCGGACGGCGTTCAGGAGGTCGTGGGCGTGCCGGGAGAGGTCCCGCAGCTGGTCGAATTCGGCCACGTCCGAGCCGGGCAGGGCCGACCAGGAGACTTCCCGGACTCCGTCCGCGTTCAGGGTGACCCGGAGTTCACCGAGTGCCGCGCCCTCGGCCGCGTACACGACCAGGGACGCGTCGAGGCGGTTGTGCAGCAGCCAGGCGCAGACCGGATTGGTGCCGGGGACCAGGTCGACGGGCTCGTCGGCGGTGGCGGAGAGGAAGTCGAAGCGCAGCCGGGCAGGCTGGAGCAACCGTGGGCCGAGTTCGACGAGGCGGTCGCTGTCGTAGCCGCTGACCGGGTGGGCCGGCCGCAGGGTGCGGGACATCTCCGGCCGGAAGTGATGGGAGTCGCCGACGAGGTTGACGGCCCGTCCGAACCGGTCGACCACCGCCACGTCGAGGAACGCGAGCTGTCCCGCACGCAGTTCCTGGAATGCCGACGCGGGCCAGGGGTCCCAGTCACTGGCGGGCAGGGTCCCGGGGTCCGGCGGAGAGTAGTCGCCGTTGCCGACGAGGGCGGCGGTATCATCGGCGGGCTGGAGGCCGGAGAGGGGCAGGCGCTGAGCGATGGCGGCACCGAAGCCGTCGAGCGTCTGCGAGAGCAGGTTCGCCCGGCTCGCCTCGGAGCGCAGGCGGCGCAGCGTGTCGGTGGGCAGGGCGTCGCGGATACGGGCATAGCCGGCGAGGGCGCCGTCCATGACGTGTCCGGCGGTGGGGGCGAGCGTCTGGCGGCCGGAGACGACCAGGGGGGTGCCGGGCTCGCCGGTGCCCTTCCACTGGTAGCGGGAGCGTTCGATGAAGTCCCAGTGGTCGGTCTCTCCCTCGCGGAACGGCAGCGGGAAGTACTCGGCCTTCCACAGCAGATACAGCGGCTGCCACGGCATGCGCCACGCGGCCGTGCCGTATTCGGGCAGGGTGCCGGTGACGTCCCGGATGCCACCGGCCTTCAGCGCCCGGTCGAGGATGAGGAACTCGGAGAGCAGGGCGGGGAAGCAGTCCGGCAGGCCGGTGAGGTCGACCTGTCCGGCGACGGCCGCGACATCGCCGGTGGTGATGCCCGACGCTCGGGTGACGAGGCGCTCGGGGACACGGCAGGGCAGCGGAGTGCCGCGGGTGAGAGGGGCGTGGAGGTTGGCGCCGTCGAGGGTGAGGACAGGATCGGCGGAGTACTCGTAGTCCTGGGCGGGCACGCGGATCAGCCGGCGGGCGGCGCGTGCACCGTACGCGGGGTGGAGGGCCTCGATGTTCGCGGCCAGCTCCGCCTCGGTCCTGCCCCACGGCAGGGTGCGGCGGTGATCCGACAGCCGGCGGGCGAGTTCGACGACCCGGCCGGCCGCAAGGTCGGGGTCGTCCGGGGTGAGTTCGGCGTCTACGCGCTCCCGGAATTCCTCGGACTGGCGGTCCAGGCGGCTGAGCCACCACAGGTGGTAGAGGCGTTCGCGGGCGGCGTCGAGTTCGGCCTCGGTGGCGTCGTGCTCGGTCTGCTTGCGGTTCAGTTCGGCGACGGTCTCGGCCTCGGCCGCGCGGGTGGCGGGCGGGAGGGGCGCTTCGGCGATGTCGTCCCCGCGCTCGCCGATGAACCAGCGGTAGCCCCCGGGGACCGGGCCGAAGCCGGTGTCGTGGGCGCGGCGGTCGGTGAGGATGTCGGCCTCGGGCCGGTCGCGCTCTTCGAGGGCTTCGATGCCGCCGAGGAGAAAGGCCCGGAAGAGCTCGGCCTCCTCGGCGGAGAACACTCCCTCGCCGTCGGCCTGGGCGCCGAGTTCGCCGACGGCCTCGGCGATGCTGTTGGAGATGATGGGGGTGACGTCGCGCCGGTGCGGGCAGTCGGATTCTGGTACCGGCCCGGTCAGGTTCCAGTCGAGGCCGAGGACGGTGCCGGTGTGGACGGACGTCCGGATGCCGCTGCCGGAACCGGGCGGCTGGGTCCACCCCAGGCGTTCCAGGAGTGCGGCGAGGCTGTCGGGGCCGACGAGGATGTCGGTGGCCGGGTCGGCGTACCACCCGGCGACGAAGTAGCTCAGCCGCTCCTGCTCCGGCACCCCCTCCAGGGTGTCGTGCAGGGAGAAGACATTCTCGTTGTAGGGCTGGAAGACGGAGAAGGTGGGCAGGCCGGGGCCGATCGCGGTGAGGAACGGCGTATGCACATCGGCCGGTTCCCGCCAGCGGCCGGTGAGTTCGTGGCACGTGCCGATCAGGGTGGCGGACGGCTCGTCGCTGTCCGGGTCCTGGAAGGAGACGGTGCCCTTCATCGGGTCGAGGTAGTCGCTCTCGACGATCCAGGCCTTCAGTGAGCGGTCGCGGTCGGTGTGGCGGACGACCAGCCATCGGTTGGGTACGAGGGGGAAGTCCCCGATGCCCTCCTCCTCGTCGTGGCGGCCGCGGGTGAGTGCGCCGGGCAGTTCCCACTGGAGGTAGACGCCGAGACGGTCCTCGCGGCCGGTCCACTCCTCGGGGCTCGAGAAGGGCTGTGGCTCGGGCGCGACGCCTCTGCCGACGTCGCCGAAGTCGGTGATCCAGCGGTGGATGACGTGTTCGCCGCCGGTGTCGCGGGTCTGGCGGTTGACCGCGAGTGCGGCCACCTCGACTGGTACGACCAGGGTGTTGTCCACGGACATGGGCCCTCGGTCCTTTCGTTCGTCGTGCGTACGGGCGGCGGGATCAGGGCCGGGAGAAGGTCTTGACCTGCGGAGCGTTGATCATCTGCAGGGCGAACTGGGCCGAGGAGATCCGCTCGACACCGTGCGCCGCGGCCAGGGCGGGGACGAGGGCGTCGCCGCTGCCGTGGACGTTGAGGACATCGCGGCCCCCGGGGCGCAGGAAGCGGCCGAAGCCGGCCGGCTGCGGGAACTCCTCGTCCTTGGGGTGGCCGATGTGGTCCCCGCTGATCTCGCGCAGCTCGATCGTGCCGAGGTCGCCGATGCCGAAGCAGATACCGCGCGGCGGTTCGGCCAGCTCGAAGCGGTCGATCACCCGGGGGTAGAGCAGCAGTTGGAGGGCGGTGCCGTAAAGAGCGCTGCGCAGGGGCTCGACGGGAGTGCCGCCGGCGTAGCCGGTGATGACGGTGTTGGGCCAGTCGGTGACCAGAGCGGAGTGGAGCAGCACCGCGCAGGCCGGCACCGGACCGCCACGGGTGGCGAGGTTGTTGAGGTCGGCGTCCAGGGCGTGGCCCACACCGATGCTCAAGGCCCCGTCGACGGCCGCCCGGACCCACTCCTGGTCGATGTAGGCGAAGCGGATGGTCTCCGGCGGGAGCATCCGGCTGTCCGGGACCAGGTGCTCCAGGCCGAGCATCTCCAGCCGGCGCAGACCGTCGAGCCACCCCGTCACGGTCCGGTACTCGTCCGCGGCGGCCTGGGTGAGGACGTCGGCCACACCGGGCCGGGACAGCAGGGCCCGGGGATCGGCGGGGGTGCGGCGGACTCCGGTGGCCGCGTCGCGCCGCCGCCCGGTGCGCAGCTGCGCACCGGCCCGGCCCACGGCCCGGGTGAAGCGGGTGCCGCCCTCGTCGGTGAGCATCCGGTCGAAGGATTCGAAGGCCAGCGGCGCGGTGAGCTGCCGGGCCGAGACCGCCCGTCCGACGAGCTGGGGGTGGGAGGCCAGACGGCGCACGGCGCCGCGGGCGCTGGCGCGGAACTCCATCAGCGCCGTACGGAAGGCGGCGTCGGCCAGGGCGAGCGTGCGCCCGGCGGTGAAGGCCGCGGCGTAGGAGGTGTCGAAGACGCCGTACGTCTCCAGATAGACCAGGGCCTCGCCGGGCGAGTCGAGCCGGGTGGCCGCCGGGTCGGGCAGCTCCTGCGCGGGCCGGGCGGTGAGGGGCCCGCGGTGGAAGGCGACGGTGCGCTCGCCGGTCTCCAGACGCTGGGGCAGGGCGACGGCACCGCCCGCCATCCGGTCGAGGGCCTCGCGCTGCGGGGCCGTCGGCCGGGCCGGTGCGGAGACCGGCAGCCGCAGCCGCAGTTCTTCTTCCGGGCGCGGGGTGGTGCCGTCGACGGTGGCGAGGTTCTGGCAGACGTCGCCGAAGCCGATGCCCGAGTCGGGCTCGCTGGTGAAGGCCCAGCAGCTGAGGGAGACCAGACGGACGCCCTCGGCGGGGGCGGATGCGGTGAGGTACCGGTCGAACCCTTCCAGGGAGACCAGGTGCACCACGTGCCGGCCGCCGCTCGCGGCCGGGAAGCGGTTGGCGACGACAACGCCGTTGAGTTCCTTCTCATCGGGTTCCGGATCGTCACCGGCCCGGGTGGCATCGGGCCGGCCGCCCTCACGGACATGGGCGAGATACCCCATCTCGCCGGGCAGCGGTTTCACCGCGTCGAAGAGGGCAGCCGGGACCAGGACCGTGGCGCACACCTCGTCGTACTCCTCCGGGCGCAGGCTGTCCTGGGGCAGGACGGGCGCCTTGCCGGGACCCAGACCACCGGCGAGGAGTTCGCGCACGGTGCCGGCGGTGACCGTTCCGACGGCGTCGGGATCCTCGGGGAGCTCGTCCTCCCTGAAGAGGAGCAGAGCCATCCAGGGAACCGCGGCACCGTGGCCGGAACCCAACGGGCGGCTCCAGGGCAGCGCGGGGGCGTCGAGGTTGATGTGCGGAAGCGTCCGGCTGTACGTGCCGACGGCGTCCGGTACGGGGAAGCGGGCGTTGATGCCGATCGGGTCGATGCCGAAGCGCGGCTGGACGACGTCGAACGGCTGCGGTGTGGCGTCGATGACGCGGTCGGCGCCGTCGACGTCCTTGAGGACCTGCCGGTTGTCGATGCGGTAGCGGCCGGCGTGCAGCGAGGGGATCCGGTGGTCGAAGAACCGGGTGCGGTGCTGGGCAAGCGGTGTACTCGTACGGGGCCGGGGGCCGGATTCGGGTGAGGTGGTCACGGGCGTGCCTTTCGACAGGGCGCGGCGGCGGGAGGCATGGCAGCGCGGCAGAAGACGGGCGCGGTGCGGCGAGAGGCGGTGCGGCCGGACGTGGGCGGCCGGACCGGCCCGCGGGAGTTGCGCGAGCCGGCCGGGCGCCGTGGAGCCGTCCGTCAGCCGGCGGGCACCAGCATCGGTTCGGCGGTGAAGGCGGTGCCCGCGGCACGGGCGTACGCGCTCAGATCGGCGTCGAGTGACCCGAGGCCGGCGCCGAAACCCGTCAGCGCGTCGGCCAGGGCGGCACGGTTCGCCCGGGTGCCCGCGGTGTCGATGCCGTCCTGGATCGTCCTGATGACCTCGCCGGGCCGCTGCGGAACCGGGCCCGTGGCGTCCTCCTCCTGCAGCGGCTGGTTGCCGTCGGGAGCGATGGGGTCGAAGCCCAGTCCGAGCTCGTCGAGGAAGCCGGTGGAGGCGCCGTGGTCCACGGGCGGGGACACCAGCCGGACCCCCAGGATGCGGTCGGGGAGCAGGCCCTCACCGGGCGCGTCCGGCCGCTCGCCCCACAGGCCGTTGACCACGTTTCCGCGGAGGGCCGTGCGGGCCCAGTCACTCAGGCTTTCCTCGCCGCCGTTGTAAGTGAGCCAGACGCGCAGTTCGCTGGACCGGTCCGTGACCTTCATGGGCAGGATGTCCACCGGATCACTGGTGGCGACGGGCGTCGTGCTCGTGCGGTCCAGGTAGAGCTTGCTGACGGGCGCCTGGGTGTCGGCGGTGAAGGTGAACCCCCCGTTGTCCACCAGCCATGGCCTGTCCGCGCCGCGGGCGGGCGGGGCGCCCTCACCGGTGTAGCCGGTGACCGGGGTGGTGCGGACCATGTTCTCGGGCGGCGGCAGCATGCTCTGGAAGCCGCCCCAGCCCAACGCGGGCTCCTTGTCACGGCGTTTGGCGCCGAAGGGGATGGTGAAGGAGATGAACCACAGGTGGATGGTGCCCTCGCCGCCCACGGCCGGGCCCCAGATGCGCATGCTGATCCCGACCTCGACCGAGATCCGGATCTTCACGAACCACACCTTGATGGTGGCCGAGACCCCGACCCGGACTCCGACGCCCACGTCGAAGTAGAACGGATTCCACTCCAGCAAGGCGTCGATCCGCGCATGCAGCCAGGCCCGCAGCATCCCCGACTGGAAGGTCAGGTCCAGTCCCGCGCCGGCCATCAGGGACTTCGGGGTGAGCGCCGCGTAGGCACTGCCGGTGAGGTTGACCGTTGAGCCGACGCCCCAGGTGATGCCGGCGGGCTGCTGTTTGGGGTAGTGGGGGGACACTTCACGGCCGGGCGGGATGGCACCGAGCAGCAGTGCGAAATCCCCGGCGTGTGCGTGCTCGCCGAACCAGAACTTCAGCCCGATGCCGCCACGCAGCTTGCAGTTCGGGTCGATGAGGAAGGTCTTCTCGGTGAAAGCGGCCCCGATGCTCAGTTCCCCGGCAGTCGGCCGCAGTGTGGCCTCGATGCCGATCTCCACCCGGGCGATCTTCTTGTCGCTCTTGGTCGGCAACTGCGCGCCGCCGACCCCGAGCAGACTGATCGACAGATCCGAGCCGATCTGGACGAGGGCCATCGCGTGGCCGCGCAGGGTCTCGAAGCAGTCGAAGGCCAGACCGGCGGCCAGCCACAGATCGCCCTCCTGCGGCCGCACCCACGGATTGCCCCCGCCGATCAGGT
This sequence comes from Streptomyces sp. NPDC002055, assembly GCF_040296705.1. NCBI lineage: Bacteria > Bacillati > Actinomycetota > Actinomycetes > Kitasatosporales > Streptomycetaceae > Streptomyces > Streptomyces sp. NPDC002055. Next base: position 7,561 of record NZ_JBEOXS010000040.1, on the reverse strand, counting down.
GGCTCAGCACCGTAAGCGGGTCGACCTCGTCCTCGTCGGCGCCGATCTCACCGGGGTTGTCGAGCGCGATCATGAACGGGAAGCTGCCCAGGGCGTCGGCCGCCGGTACCCGCACCCGGCTGTTCCAGCCGAACCCGGCGGAGATGCCGCGCACCTGGAACATCGGCGGGCCGAACCCGGTCTCGCTGCCCAGCGACCCGTACGCGAAGAGCGACGGACGATTGCCGTCGCCGTCGGGCACCGTATACGCGCCCATCGCGGAGCCGTTGAAGGCTCCGGTGTCCACCACCAGCACGCCGCCGACCACGGCCTTGTACCCCTCGGGCGCCGGCAGCGCGGTCAGGGCGCCCGCGATGCGCAGGGGCGGGTTCACATAGTCGACGCTGATGCCGTTCTCGCCGGTCGGGGTGCCGATCGGCGACCAGCCGCGCACGGCAGGGGAGTCGAGGATCCGCACGCCCCTGCGGCGGCGCGCCGGGAGGCGCGGGGTGAGGATGCCCCGCTCGGTGACCAACGCCCTTGGCGCGCGGTCCTGTTCGCGCTCCGATGGGGTCCGGTGGCGGGGCGGCGGCAGCGGCCGGCCGAGGCCGTCCGGACGCCCGGGATCGGTCATGGGCGCGGCGGCCCGTCCGGTCAGCCGCAGGGCCCGGCCGTCCACCAAAGTCCAGGCACCGGGGGGAAGTTCGGCGTCGGCAGGAGTGCCATCGATGAGCAGTAGTCTGCGGCCATGGCCGAGATCGAAGGCGGCCGTCGTCCCGGTTACCAGTTCGTCGTCACCGGTGAACGTGATGCGTACCGGCACCGGGGCCGGAGAAGCGGTGGTGGCTGCCTGTCCGGTGATCCGTAACGCATTCGGATCGCACTCGGCATCATCGACCCGCATCGTTCCGCCACGGAACACCAGGCCCACGTCAGGTGCGCGGTCGCCCAGGACGGATGCCGGGATCTCGACCGCTCCTCGCGGTGCCGCGTACTCAAGAATTTTCCGGATGTCACCCACACGTACTGTCACAGATTTCCAGCCCCCGAACCATAACAGAAGGGAGAATCGGACCAGATGATGTCCTCAGCGGCGGGAACCACCCATACCCGGCGCAGGCTCCCGCTCACTCTGTCCGTTGAGTGACATGGAGCACAACCACACCTGACCGACATGGCCGGAAGACGGTCTCGGGCATCTCTTCGAAACCGCCGTTGGGTCCGGGGGCGGCCAGGTGAGTTCCGCCAGTGAATCGGGTGCGGCACCCACCGCCGCACCGCAGTCAAGGGCCCCGGAACACGCGCGCCGGTCATGACGGCCGACCGGCACCGGCCGAGGCCGGCCGATGGTGAGCCGTACGTCGAGGCTGAAAAAGGGCCCCGTGACACATCGGCGATGCTCGATTCGGTTGGGTGACCTTCACCGGCGGCGCTGGATTTCCACAGGTGACCTGTGCTCGTGGGCCCGGCGTTCTCCCCGCGGGGCGCGTCGAGGGCGTGACGGCAGGCTCCCTGCCGTCGAGCGTGAGGTGGCCGTGGCGATCCGCCGCGATCTTGATGGAACGGTGCCTCCGTCCAACGGGATACCCGGAGGGCGGGGGCACCGTTGCTCGAGGTCACGGTGACCGGAAGGGGGCCGGTCAGTCGATCCGGATGCCCAGCGCGTACGCGGTGATCGTGGAGGGGTCGGAGATCAGGTGGTCCTTGGCGGCCGCGCCGAAGCTCGGTGTGCTGCTGGTCGACGGTTCCAGTTTCCAGAGCAGGCTGCCGGCCGTGCGCCAGTGTGCCTCTCCGCCGCCTCCGGTGAGGGCGTATCCGGGGGGCAGTGTGGCGACGGCGGCCGGGTGTGCCGCCTGAGCGGACTCCGCCCGGGCCACGGCGCCCGACACTCTTCCCGCAGGGAGGTCGCGCCGCAAGGAGATGGCGTAGGAGCGGATGTTGGCGGGGTCGGAGATCATGTGGTCCTTCGAGCGGGCCTTCCAGGAGAAGTCCGTCGACGGGAACGACGCCGTGGCGAGGTTGCCGGCCCCGTGCCAGTTCACCTGGAATCCCCCGCCGACCAGGACGTAGTCGGAGGAGGAGGGGATGCCCGCCTCGGCCTCGGGGTGCGGGGCCGCGCCGCTGTCGGCGCGCGCCACATGAACCGCCCGCCGCAGCTGGTCGCGGGTCATTCCGGCGATCTTCAGCCCGATGACATAGGTGACCAGTTCGTGCGGCTGGGCCACCTTGTGGTCCTTCGAGGAGACGGTCCAGCCGGTCAGGTCGTCATTGGGGTACGAGGCCGTGAGCAGCGCCCCGTTCGGGAGGTCGACCGCGGTGGCGCCGCCGCCGATGGCGATCATGTCACCGTCGCCGACGAGCAGGGTCTGGTCGGTCCAGTGCTGCTGCGCCGGGTTTCCGCGGCGGGAGAAGACGGCGACGGTCACCTTGCCCGACGCGTCCCGGAAGCTGCTTCTTCGCGACCCCGTCGGGGCGAGTGCTCGTCCCGTCCTGCCCGGTGCTGTCGGCGCGGCCGATGCCGAGCCGGTGCCCGCGGCACCGAACGCCGCTAAGCCGGCGGCGGCCGTCGCTGCTCTGAGCACATCTCTTCTGCTCTTCGACACATTTCCTCCACGATTTCTGCACGCTTTGACCAAACGCGAAGGAATGTAGCGCTGGGCGACGCGTCGCGGTACCCCGACGGCAGGGGAGGTGGTTGTGTCTCAGGCGGCGGCGGATCGTGCCCCCGGTCGCCCGAAGTCGTGCACGCGAACCGGCCGTCGGGGCTCCGCGCCGGATCGGGGGCGCCGCGTCGGGTGCGACTCAGGTCCGGGGCGTCAGCAGGTCGTCCAGTTCGGCCGCGAAGAGCAGGGCCGGGTCGAGGTCCATGCCGGTGAAGTGGCCGGCGAGTTCCAGGGACAGGACGCCGTGCAGGCGGGTCCAGAACGTCAGGGACCGGCGGAGGGCTCCGGGTGGGGCGGGGTGGCCGGCTGCCCAGTCCCGGTGGTCCTCCAGGTGGGCGTCGAGGGGGGGCGCGGCGTTGTCCGGGGCGAGCGCCGCGCATGCGTCGAGCAGGAATTTCATGATCTCGGAGGAGATGGCCGTGGTGTCCGCGGGTGCGTGGTAGCCGGGGACGGGGGTGCCGTAGACGAGGAAGTACCGCTGAGGGTCCGCCAGGGCCCAGTCGCGCAGGGCGTGTGCGAGTGCGGCCAGGTCGGCGCCCGCGGCGGACGCGGTGCGGAAGGTCTCGGCGAGGCTTCGGTACGCCTCCCGGACGAGTTCGGTGATCAGCTCGTCGCGGCCGGCGAAGTAGCGGTAGAGCGCCGGTCCGCTCATGCCCATCTGCTTGGCGATCGCATTGAGGGAGAGCGCGGACGCTCCCGCTGTGGCGATCTGCTCCCAGGCGCGTTCCGTGATCTCCGCCCGCACCTGGGCCCGATAGCGCTCCCGCGGGGTGTTCGCGCCCGTCGTCGCCATGGTCTGCCACCGTCCCCATTCATCCGGCTACAACCTCAAGGATTGATGAGAAGGTATCACGCACCCATTGACCTGCCGATCCGTGTGGCGTTATAACTTCTAACGAACACGTGAAGCTATTTCTCGTTGGGGTGTGCGGTGCTGCCGCGCGACAGGGCCGACCGGCAGCGCTCGCTCCCGACCGACGGAGGGGAACTCCATGTCCGGCACCCGCAGCACCCGCACCCGCAGCATCCGCACCCGCGACAGCCGCACCCGCAGTCGCGCTGTCCTGTTCACCGTCCCGCTCGTCCTCGGTCTCCTCGGCGTCACCGCAGCACCCGCCGGGGCCGCCGGCTCCCACGCCTCCCCTCCCGGCACGTCCCTGACCTGCCGGGGGAAGGGCGTCGACCCCGACGCCCCCGTCCGCCACCGGACCGAGATCGTGATCAACGCCCCGCTGCGCACCGTCTGGAAGCTGCAGACCGACGTGGAGCGCTGGCCGTCCTGGCAGCCCCCCGTCGAGACCGTCGACCGCCTCGACGACGGCCCCTTCCGCGAGGGCTCGGCATTCCGCTGGACGACCCCGATACCGCCCAACCCCTCAACTCCCGCCACCAGCCTGGAGATCACCTCGACCGTCCGGCAGCTCGAGCGCAACGCGTGCATCCGCTGGACCGGCCCCGCGGTCGGCGAAGGGCTGCGTATCGACGGCATCCACGCGTGGAGCTTCACCAAGGTCAAGGGCGGCGTCCGCGTGCGCACCGAGGAGACCCACAGCGGCGCCCAGGTCGAAGCGGACGTTCCCACCGCGACCGGGATCCTCCGCGAGGGCCTCGAAGCATGGCTGCGCAACCTGAAGTCCGCCGCCGAAGCCCGCACCCACACCGGGCCGCGCTGAGCCATGAACCGGCCCGCCCTGCCGGCCGACGTCGGCGGGGCATTGCCGGAGGGACGCGAGGGCCTTCCGGGACCCGGCGGAAAGGTCGTCCCCGCCGGCCGGAAGGCCCTCGTGTTCCAGCCATCGGCCGGGGCATGGCGCCCCCTGCCGAGCCCCGGGGCTGCGCAACCCGTGCGTCAGGGATGCGTCCGGGCCCCGGGCTGCCGTCAGTCGCTGTCCAGGCCGGTGCCGGGGACGGCGTCCTGGGGCACGGTGTGCCAGTTGGTGACGATCGGCCTGTCGACGGTGATGCTGCCGGTGGTCAGGCTGACCGGGTCGGTCCGGTCGTCCTTGCTCACCGAGGTGATGATCTCGTTGAGCTCCTTGCCGTCATCGGTGTTGGTGGTCTTGGGGTTGACCCCGGCATAGGCGGTGGTGGCGCCACTCAGCTTCACCTGCTCACCGACGGCCTGCTCGGCCGGCCCCGCCTCGGTGCCGTCGGACCCGAACGCCACCACCGGGTGCACTCCCGGAAGCATGCAGGTGATACCAGCCTTGGCCTTCACCGAGATGAGGATGTAGCCGCCGGCCTGGCTCTCGGACCTGGCGCTCCACGTCAGGTCGTTGGTCCCACAGGCCTGCCCGTAGCCGGCCTTGCCACCGCCCCCGCTGCCGCCGTCGGCCGAGCCGCCGCTCTTGCCGGAGGCGCTGCCGCCCGTCGAACTCCCGCTTCCCGCCCCTGCCGAGGTGCTCGTGGATCCGGAGTCCTCGGCGCTGCCGCCCGAGCCGCCGTCGGCTTCCTGCCCCTGGTCCGCGGACTGCGACGCGCCGGGCGAGGACGAAGCGTCGGCGGAATCGGTCTCACCCCCGCAGGCGCTCAGCGACAGGGCGGCGGTCACCGCCACAGCGGCCATGGTGGTCGCGCGGACGAGGTTCTTGCGCATGGGTGTTCCCCCGGGGATCGGTCTGCTTCAGCCGGACGCGGCGTCACGCACGCGCCCTGTTAATGATCATCTTCGAAGACCGGGTTGGCGTTCCGCTAACGGATGGCTAACGCAGTGCAATGGCTTCGCAGCGCAGTTCCGTCGACACCGCCACTGGCACGCCACAACAGCCGGACCAGCGCACGAACAGGCCTCTCGGCCGAGTGGCCGATCCGAGGCGCCCCGTGGTGGGGCCCGCATGTGCCGCAAGCCCAGGTGCCGGGAGTCAGCAGCTGCGCGCCGCCGGGGACCGGTTCCGCATCACCCGGAAAGCGGGCCGACGTGATGCGGAAACAGAAAGCCCTCGGTGTGCAGGCGATACGTCCTCACCCGGGGACGGCACGGATGTCCGTGGAGGTCATGCGACTCTCGCCGGAGCCGGCCGGGCGACGGGGTGCAGAGCGGCGTACTCCAGCGGCGCGGACGGGTCGATGGACAGGTCCAGTTGGGCGGGGGCGGCTCCGGAACGGACGAGCAGGTCGCCGACGGCGGCGATCATCGCACCGTTGTCGGTGCACAGGGTCAGTGGCGGCACCCGCAGTTCCACCCCGGCGGCGGCGCACCGCTCCTCGGCGAGGGCTCGGACCCGGGAGTTGGCGGCCACGCCGCCGACCACGACCAGCGTCCGCACCCCGTACTCGGCACAGGCGGCGAGCGCCTTGCGGGTGAGGACGTCGGCGACGGCCTCCTGGAGCGAGGCGGCTCCGTCGGCCAACGGCACCTCCTCGCCCCGCCGGTGGTGCTGTTCGGCCCAGCGTGCCGCGGCCGTCTTCAGGCCGGAGAAGGAGAAGGCGTACGGATCGTCCTTCGGGCCGGTCAGCGGGCGCGGGAAGGCCACGGCGCAGGGGTTCCCCTCCCGGGCCGCCCGGTCGACGGCCGGGCCGCCGGGGTAGGGCAGGCCGAACACCCGCGCCGCCTTGTCGAAGCATTCACCGGCCGCGTCGTCGACCGTGTCGCCCAGATGCAGGATCGGATCGCGCACCAGGTCCCGCACCAGCAGCAACGAGGTGTGACCGCCGGAGACGATCAGCACCATGCACGGATCCGGCAGCGGACCGTGTTCCAGCGTGTCCGCCGCGACGTGCCCGGCCAGGTGATGCACTCCGTAGAGCGGCAACCCGGCGGCGTAGGCCAGGCCCTTCGCGCCGGCCAGGCCGACCTGGAGGGCGCCCGACAGGCCGGGCCCGGTGGTGACCGCGACCGCGTCGAGGTCCGACAGCCGCAGCCCCGCTTGATCGAGCGCCTCCCGGACGACCGGGTTGAAGGCATGGAGGTGCGCCCGGGCCGCGATCTCGGGCACCACACCCCCGAACCGGGCGTGCTCGTCCATGCTCGACGCCACCACGTGGGCCAGCAGCCGCCCGTCGGAGACGATCCCGGCCCCGGTCTCGTCACACGACGACTCGATACCGAGCACGATGCGCCCCCGGGACATGGCCACTCCCTCGCGATGCTTCCTCATTGCCATTCCATTGTAGTTGCGAAATATGTGCAATAAGCCCACGCTGAGCGTCGCTCGATGGTCCGGCTGCCGGCAGGGGTGACCTCTCCGGACGGTCGCCCGGTGCGCTCGTGGGTCGTGGATCTCGCTGTGGGCAGGCGGGAGCGGTCGTCCTCGGCGGAGTGGGTGGGGTGCCGATGATGCGACGGGGGTGGGGCGGCGCGGGGTGCCGCCCCGGCAGATGGGGGCGAGTCCGGCAGATGGGGGCGAGGGCCGGCCGGAGAAGCAGGAAGCCCCCGGAAGGGGCGACCGACCCCCGCCGGAATCCCCGGACTTCGGGCCGGAGGGCCCGTCAAGGGGGAGGGTCGGTGCCTGACGCGTCCCTAGTCGTGCGGTGCCAGGTGCCCGAGTTCGTGGTCCGCGACGCTGAGGGCCTCGGTGACCAGGCGCTTGAGGTGGCCGTGCTTCAGTCGGTAGACGACCCGGCGGCCGTCCTTGCGGGTGGTGACCAGTCCGGCCAGGCGGAGTTTGGCGAGGTGTTGGCTGACCGAAGGGCGGGCTGCCCCGCACCCTTCGGTCAGGGTGGCCACGTCCGCCTCGCCTTCGGCGAGTTGCTGGAGCAGGGCGAGCCGGGTGCGGTCGGCGAGCAGGGCGAGAACCGCAGCGGCGGCTTCCAGCCGCTCGTCGTTGTCCAGTTGTTGCGAGGGGTGTGCACCTGCGGCCTGCACGCGTGCGCTCATACGCACATGCTAGGGCGTGTTTCGAAAGTCCCGCCTGGCCGGAGGTGTCCGGCACGCACGCTCGCCGCGTTGTCGGTCGTCGGCGCAGCCCGCTGCGCTCTCC